>JBKPBB010000485.1:0-8508 GCA_046744245.1 Thermodesulfobacteriota bacterium | reverse complement strand
CCTCAGGCCCGGCGCCGGAGCCGCGGCACCGGCACCCCGAGGGCGCGACACGCGGCCCAGAAGGCCGCGACCGCGACCGGGATCACCCCCGCCAGGCGAAGCGCGTGGTGGAGCGTCCGCCCTGCCGGGAGGGCGCCCGCCAGAGCCCCGTCCACGCCCCAGGCGACCGCGACCATGACCGCGGTCGCGAGCGCGATGCGGGTGGTGGCCGCCGCCTGCCCGAAGCCCCCGACGCGCCGGCGGAGCACGACGAAGAGGAGCCCGAAGTTGCCGAGCGCGACCGCCGAGGTGGCGAGCGCGAGCCCCACGTGCCCGAAGCCGAGCCGCCGCACGAAGAGCCAGTTGAGGGCGTAGTTGGTCGCCATCGAGAGCACGCTCACCAGCATCGGCGTGCGGGCGTCGTCGAGCGCGTAGAAGGCCGGCGCCAGCACCTTGATGCCGGCGTAGCCCGCGAGGCCGAGCGCGTAGCCCGCCAGCGCCTCGGCCGCCGCGGCCGTGTCCCGCGGCGCAAAGCGGCCGTGCTCGTAGACCAGGCCGATCACGGGGACCCCCAGGAGCGCGAGCCCGGCGGCGGCGGGCAGGCAGAAGAGCGCGACCAGCTCGAGCGCCTGCCCGACCGTGGTGCGGAAGGCCCGCGTGTCGCCGCGCGCGCCGTGGCGCGAGACGAGCGGCAGCGTCACCGTCCCGATCGCGACTCCGAAGAGGCCGATCGGGAGCTGCATGAAGCGGAAGGCGACGTTCAGCCAGGAGACGGGGCCGTTGCCGAGGTAGGAGGCGAAGTTGTTGTTGACGAACACGTTCACCTGCACGGCCGCGGCGCCGAGGGTGGCAGGCGCCATGAGCCGCAGCACCTGGCGGAGGCCCGGGTCGCGGACGGCGAGGAGCGGCCGGTAACGGAAGCCGACCCGCCGGAGCGACGGCACCTGCGCGAGGAGCTGGAGGAGTCCGCCGGCGAGCGTGCCGATCGCCATGCCCGTCATGGCGCGCGTCACGAGGCTCGGGTCGGGGGCGGGGCCGCGCCCGAGCACGCCCGAGAGATACCCGGGGGCGAGCCACGCTGCGCACCCGAGCCCGCCCACGATCGAGCCCAGGTTGAAGAAGGCGGAAGCCGCCGCCGGCACGCCGAAGATGTGGCGGGTGTTGAGGATACCCATCGCCACCGCCGCGAGCGCGACGAGGAGGAGGAAGGGGAACATGATGCGCGTCAGCGTGACCGTGAGCTCGACCTTGCCCGGGATGTCGGCGAAGCCGGGCGCGATGGCCGTGACCAGGGCGGGCGCGAACCAGATGCCGGCGAGCGTGATGGCACCCACCACGATCGCGAGCGCGTTGACGACCAGGTTGGCGAGCCGCCAGGCGGCGGCCTCGCCCTCGTGCTCGAGGCGCCAGGTGAAGGTGGTGACGAAGGCCGCGGAGAGCGCGCCCTCGGCGAACAAGTCGCGGAGCAGGTTCGGGATGCGGAAGGCGGTGATGAAGGCGTCGAGCTCGCGTCCGGCGCCGAAGAAGACGGCAAACACCTGCTCGCGCACGAGGCCGAGGACGCGGCTCACGAGCACGGCCGCGCTCACCACCCCCGCGCGCCGCGCGAGCTGCGCGCGCCCGCCCGTCTCGACGGGCACCGCCGCCACGCTCTCCTCCGCTCCCATCGCGCCCCCGGGCTCGATACGCGAAGGCCCGTGCGGCCGCAAGCCTAGGCCGACGCCTGCGCCAGGCGCGTGCCCGCCGCGGCGATCGGCAGCGTGACGCGGAAGGTGCTCCCGGCACCGGGCGCGCTCTCGACCGCGATCCGCCCGCCATGAGCCGCGACCACCGCGTGGCTCACCGCGAGCCCGAGTCCCGTCCCGCGGCCTACGTCCTTGGTGGTGAAGAACGGGTCGAAGACGCGGCCGAGGACATCGGGCGGGATGCCGGCCCCGTCGTCGCGGATCGCGACGCTCACCGTGTCGCCGTCGGCGCGCGTCGTGAGCCAGATGTTGCCCGTGCCGGGGATCGCGTCGCACGCGTTGGCGAGCAGGTTCATGAACACCTGGTTCAGCTGGCCCGGGTCGCACTCGACGAGGGGGAGCGACCCGTAGTCACGGTGGACGGCGACGCGCTCGCGCCAGCGCGGCTCGAGGAGGCGGAGCGTCACCTCGAGCCCCTCGTGCAGATCGACCGCCTTGCGCGTCGCCTCGCCGAGGCGGGAGAAGCTGCGCAGGTCCTTCACGATCGCCGCCGTGCGCGCCGCGCCGCGCGCCATGATGCCGGCCAGCTCCTCGGCCTCGCGGAGCGCCCCCCGCGTGTGCGCGGGGGCGCCGGCCGCCGCCTGCTGGAGGCGCCGGGTGAGGGGCGCGACGCTGGTCGAGATGAAGCTCACGGGGTTGTTGATCTCGTGTGCCACGCCGGCGACCAGGCGGCCGAGCGAGGCCATCTTCTCGGAGTGGACGAGCCGGGTCTCGGCGCTCTTGAGCTCGCCGTAGGCCTGGCCCAGCTCGCGGTTCGCCTCCTCGAGCTGCGCCGTGCGCTCGCGCACGCGGTCCTCCAGACGGGCGTTCAGCAGGGCCAGCGCCTCGTACGTGCGCGCGTTCTCGAGCGCGATCGCCGCCTGTTGGGCGAGGGCGCGCAGGAACTCGGCGTCGCCGGCCGTGTAGAAGAGCCCCGTGCGCTTGGCGCCCGCGGTGAGGATGCCCACCAGCTCGCCGCGCAGGCGAAGCGGCAGGGCGACCTGCGCGCCGAGCGTGGTGAGCGCCGCGCGCACCGCCTCGTGCGTCGCCGCGTCGGGGTAGAGCTCGGCGGGGTCGTAGACCGTGATGACCCGGCCCTCGTCGAGGGCGCGGCCGAGCGCCGGCGGCACGCCCCGGCCGTCGCCGGTTTCAGCGAGGCGGCCGTCGGGCTCGCGCACGAAGAGGCAGGTGACAGTATTGGGAATCGCATGCTCGACCGCCGCACGCACGAGAGCGACGATGCGCTCCCGCTGGAGCGCCGAGGCCAGCTGGCCACCGACCGCGGCCAACTCGCGTGCGCCGTCGTAGGCGGTGCGGAAGAAGACGCGGTCGACGAACGCCTGGAGGCGGGTGCGGAGCGGGTCGAAGACGAGGAGGACGGCGAACGTGAAGAGGACGGGGAAGGCCGGCGAGGCGGTCAGCGCGTTGCCGTTCAGCATCACGTTCAGCAGGACGACGGCGCCGATGTACGCGGCGGCGACGGCGCCGCTCAGCACGAGGTAGTAGGCGCCCCGCTTCACCATGGCGTCGATCTCGAAGAGGTCGTGCTTCATGACGGCGTAGGCGAGGGAGAGGCAGAAGAGAACCTGGGTGAAGGCGCCCGCGTTCATCGCGAAGCCACCACCGGTGAAGACCGACATCAGAATGATCGCTCCCGGAATCGCGAACCCGCAGAGCGTCCCGAGGGTCACCATGCGGACCCGCTGGCGCGCGAGGGGCGATCCGCCTTGCCAGTACTCCCACACCAGGCGCACTCCGAAGAATACGCCAACCAGGCCGAGGTATGTCATGTTGGCGTAGAGGATCGCCGAGTACGCCCAGGGCAGGTAAAGGAAGCGCTCGTACAGCGCGCCGATCGCGAGGGCTGGTAGGTAGCCCGCAAACCGCCAGCCCGCGAAGCGGTGCGGCTGAGGGAAGAGCAGTGCGAACTGCAGCACGGCCGGCGGCATGAGCGCTTCGCAGATCACGTGCATGCGAAAGAACGTGGCGGGCCCGTATAGGTCCATGGCGGTGAGCAGGAAGAAGGCCCACGACGTGCCGAGCACGAGGAGTGCCTGTCCGAGCGGAGCGCGGGGACGCAGTAGCCAGACGACTAGCCCCGCCGCGAGATAGGTTCCGCCGTTCAGGAGAAAGGTCCCGAAGAGGAGGAGCCAGTCACGCAGCGTGAAGGGCTGTGTGGCGATCTCCACGTCGCGTTCGTGGCCGCCGCGAAGGAGGTGGTAGTGGAGCAGGACTCCGGGCGGAGCCGATCTCACCCGGGCATAGATGTCGGCGGTCGATTGCACCACCTGGCCTTCAACCGCGACGACCTCGCTCTGGTACAGCTCGGGAACGGCGGTGCCCGACCAGTGCGCCAGGCCGATCGACGCGATGACCCGGTTGTCGATCAGCACGAAGCCCGGGAACGGACGCCCGATCCACTCCCTGGACGTGATGGTGGTGCGTGTGGCGACGGCGATTGCTGCGAGCCCGATCAGCAGGGCGGTGACGCGCGTCGCGGCCCGCGCGTGTGGCGTGGTCGGAAAGCTCTCCGCCATGGCACCCGTCGGCTCGCGACTGTAGCTCAGCGGGGCGCCGCAGCGCCAACGAGGCGGCCAGGCGGCTACGGAGCCGGCGGCGCCACCGCGAGGCGCCGGTGGGGACGCACCACGGCTGCTCGGCGAGCATGGAGGGCGCTCATGGCCGCCAGCACGCAGGCGAAGGCGAAGGCGTCGCCGATCCGGACGTACGGTGTGATGGCACTTCGGCCCGCGACCGACGCCGTCAGGACGCCTGTCACACCCGGCGCCAGCGTGGACACGACACGGCCGTACGGATCGACGAACCCCGAGACGCCGGTGGTCGCCGCGCGGACGAGGTAGCGGCGGGTCTCGACCGCGCGGAAGGCGGCCATAGCGAAGTGCTGCCGGCTCGCCAAGCCGTGTCCACCGTCCAGCCAGCCGTCATTGGAGATGTTGACCAGGAGCTCGGCCCCCTCGCCCACGGCGCGCGCGACCAGCTCGGGAAATAGGATCTCATGGCAGATCGAGACCCCGATTGGAACGAAGGTGCGAAGCACCCCGGGCGCAGAGCCGGTGCTGAACTGCCTGGGGCTTTCGTCGGGCCCTGAGCCCGCGGAGGAGAGGAACGGGTTCGCCTCGGCCCCCAGCACGAGCCGCTGCTTGTCGTAGTACCCGCCGTTTCGTCCCGCGGCGGTGATGAGTCGAGCGCTGTTGTAGATCCTCCCGGCTTCGTAGCGGGGCGCGCCGAAGAGCAGGTCGGCACCCCGCTGCGCGGCCACGGCGCCGAGCTGCGCGCCGAGCATCGGCTCGTCCTCGAGATAGCGAGGGACAGCGTGCTCGGGCCAGACGATGAGCGCCGGCCGCGTCGTGTGAGGCAGCTGGTCCAGGGCCTGGAGGTGCGCCATCACCTCTCGATCCGTGTAGGCGCGCGTCCACTCGAAGGCCGGGGCAAGGTTGGTCTGGACCACGGCGACGGGACGCGCCGCAAAGCCCCCCACCGGCCCGCGCTCGGCGACGATCGCCCCGGCGAGCCAGAGGGGCGCGACGAGCATGACGGGGAGCGCGAGGGTGGCGAGTACCCTCCGCCTGTCTGCCCTCGCACGGAGCAGCGCGATGGACTCGGCGATGGCCATGTTGCCGAAGGCGAGCAGGAAGGACACCCCGTATACCGCGGTCAAGGCCGCGATCTGGATCAGCGCGGTCTGCGCGTGCTGCGTGTACCCCAGCAGCCCCCAGGGCTGCCCGAGGAAGCGGCCGCGTACGAACTCCGTGGCTACCCAGAGCGCTGGTACGGCGAGGCCGCTCGCGAGAGGCCCTCTCCACCCGAGTAGCACCGCCGCGCCCGCCGCGAATACACCGAACCCCGTTCCCCAGAAGGCGACGCCATAGAGCGTGCCCGCGACCGCGCCCAAAGGAAGTCCCAGGCCGAAATAGTGTGCCATCGCCTGTGGGAGCCAAGGACCTACCGCCCAGGCGCACGCGACCCCGTACAGCATGCCATAGCGGAACGCCCAGGGCGCCGGCTCCTCGCGCACGATGAGCAGCAGCGGCACCAGCGCCACCCAGCCGAGGCACGCCCAGTCCCACGGCGGGAGCGACAGCGCGTAGAGCGCCGCCCCCAGGAGGACGGCCGCGGCGCGTGCCCAGCGGGGCGCCGACGGGCCGTCGCTCACTGGAGCGGTGCTTCGGACGGGACGGACTGGACGACCAGCTCGAACGGAGGCGTCGGACCGGGTGCGGGCCGGCTCCCGCTTGTCAGCATGCCCGAGACCGCCACCACGATCTTGTCGTGGTCGATGTGGGGCGTGCCGTCGGCGTGCCAGTCGGGGTCGTCATCGGTGCGGTGGACGTCGTTGCGGCGATGGTCCTGCTTGTAGGTGCGGAACTCGTGGCGCCAGTAGGCGAGCGCGTCGCTGGTCGTGTCGCCGCCGCGCGTGATGCGGAAGAGGCCCGGCGAGGTGGGGTCCAGGAGCTGCATCAGGAACCCCTGCTGGTTGTACATCGCGACGCTGCGCGCCTCGAAGCTGAGCGGGAAGCCGTTGGCCATCCCCGTGAAGATGGTCGGATCGCTCACGCTGCTCACGTCGACCGGGATGTAGATGGTGCCGTCCTTGCCGACGCCCGCCTGATAGTCGTCCTGGGTGATCGTCTCGGCGAAGTCGTGGAGGACGATCGGCTTCGTGGTGACGGTGAACTGGTCGTCGCCGAGGGTGTAGAGAGAGGTGGTGCGGTCGGTCCACACGGTGATGCTGCACGGGCCGAGCGCTACGTTGCCGACCGGGACGCGCAGCTGCACGCGCACCTGGCCGTCGGCGAAGTCGCGGCGCATCGCCGCCCGGCCCCGGCTCCAGTCGACGCTGCCGTCGGCGGTGGCCGTGAACTGGACCCAGTACGCCGCGCCCGGCGAGAGGAGATCGCTGAAGAGGACGATCTTCTGATCCGCGTAACCGACGAACGGCCGCACGGTGGCGCGGGGCGGCGGCGGCTTGGAGCAGCCACAGCCGGCATCCGCGGGGGGCGCGCCGAGCGCGAGCAGCGCGAGCAGCGCGCTGCCGAACGCTGTGCGCTTGCGCATGCGCAGCCCCACCCGCATCCCGCCGCGCTCGTGCATGGTCCCGGGTACGTGCAGGTTTCGGGCCGGCCCGCGCTGTCAGTGAAAAGCCCGAGATTCAGGGCGGAAAGGCCGTCAGCGTGTGCGCCGTGGCGTGCCACGCGGTACGCACCGTGACGTGCGCGTGCCAGTGCTGGCACGGGCTTGCCGCTCACCTCAGGCGGCGTGGCCGGCTGGCGCGGCTGGGGTGCCCGCCGCCACGGGGAGGACGACGCTGAAGGTGGCGCCCCGGCCGAGCGCGCTCTCGACGGTGATGTCGCCGCCCATCAGGCGTGCGAAGCGGCGCGCGAGCGCGAGCCCCAGGCCCACGCCCTTCCGCTGCCCGCCCGCCGGGCGGAGCTGGCGGAACATGTCGAACACGGCCTCGTGGTGCTCGGGCGCGATGCCCGGGCCCGTGTCGCTCACCCGGATGGCGACGCGGCCGTCCACCAGCGCCGCGGCGGTGAGGCGGATGCGCCCCTCGCCGGTGAACTTGGCAGCATTCGAGAGCAGGTTCTGGACGACGATGCGCAGCTTCGCGCTCTCGGCCGCGAGCGCCGGGAGGTCGGGAGGGATGTCGGCCTCGAAGGCGACCGGCCGGTCGCGCACGAGGAGCGTGAACCAATCGGCGAGCTCGCGCAGCAGCGGAACGGGGTCCACCGTCTCGCGGCGGCCGGGCACCGTGTCGGCCTCGAGCCGGGAGAGGTCGAGGAACTCCTCGGCCAGCTCGAGGAGGTAGGCGGCGTTCCCCCGCAGCTTGGCGAACACCGGCAGGGTCTCGGGGTCGCACGCGCCGAAGGCGCCGTCCCGCAGCAGATCGACGTAGCCGACGATCACGTTGAGCGGGGTGCGGAACTCGTGCGACACGCTGCCCAGCAGCTCGGTCTTGAGCCGCTCGGCGAGCTGGACGCACGTGAGTTCGCGGTGCGATTCGAGGGCGGCGTCCACCAGCACGAGGAGGCGCTCCGGGCCGTCGGCGGCGGCGTGGTAGCCGTGGAGACCCAGGCCGCGGAGGAGTTCGCGCGGTGGCGCGCTCTCCCGGTCGGCGGCTGCCACCACGACCTGGGCGGCCGCATCGCGCTCGCGCAGGCGGCGGGCGAGCGCAGCGCCGTAGGCGGCGCACAGGCATTGCTCGACGATCAGCACTGCTGCCGCCTCGCCATCGAGGAGCCCGAGGCCGGCCCGCGCGCTCTCGACGGCCAGCACGTGGTGGCCTTCGGCCTCGAGCGCCGCGCCCAGGGAGACGCGGTGCTCCGCACGCTCGCTCACCAGGAGGAGTGTGGTCCCGCCCGCACCGGGCTGCCATCGGCCGTTCATGTGCCACGCGCCGCCCAGAGACACACCGGCGGCAACGGGCGCGTTGCACGTTCCGCGCCGCGCGCGGGCCCACGGACGGCCTCGGCTTTCGCGCGCCGACGCGCTGCGCATGGGCGTCGAGGCGTGGCACATGGGTCAGGTCAGACACATCGTGCCACCTGTTGCTGGCTTCGCCGGCGTACTCGTCGCCATGGGTGCGCTCGCGGCTGCGGTTCTGCGCCGCGGCCTCGCCTTGACAGGGTGATGGCTGCACGGATAGGTAGACGCCGCTCATCACTCTGCCGCGGGGTGGAGCAGCCAGGTAGCTCGCGAGGCTCCCGAGCCGCTTGTTGATAGTCGCCGGCTCTTCTGCCCCTGCCAGTATGTCACCAGGCGCGTGATGCGGGCCGTGGTGAGC
>JBKPBB010000333.1:0-9380 GCA_046744245.1 Thermodesulfobacteriota bacterium | reverse complement strand
GCTGACCCGGGCACATGCCGTCGACATCCTCGTCACCGCGGCGGTGCGGGACGCTCTCGACCCGCGCTTCGCGCTGCGCGCCCTGCCGTCCCTCGAGGTGAAGGGCCTGCCCGCGGCGGTCGCCACCTTCGCCGTCGATGGTTTCGAGGGACCGGCGCTCGCGGCTTCACGCTAATCGCAAGGGCGGCGGTGTGGCCGATTCCCACACCGGACCGGGGTGGAGTGTCCCTCCCGGGCTGGCAAGGCGTTGAATTGCCACGCAGCCGTCGTGGCATCCCCCTTGCTGTGCGTCTCAACCCGGACGAGGTCACGCCCTCAGTGGGCCGCGTGCCTGATTCGATTTGTGCGCGGAAGAGTCCTGGGATGCAGGCGACCGACCGCCAGCGAAGCGCCGATCGGAAGGAGCGATGCGGCGACGAGCTCCTCGATCGATACCGGCGCAGGGAGTACGCGAGAAGGTACAAGGCCGAGTACACCGCCGGGCTCACGCCGCAGCACTTCCGGTCCCGAATCATCGCAGGCCGGGAGAAGGCCCTGATCGTCCAGCTGCTCCGTGAAATCGACCCGGCGGGCTCGGTCCTCCTGGACGTCCCGTGCGGCGCAGGCAAGCTCGGGCGCCTGCTCCAGAGCGTGCCGGTGCACATCGTCGCCGCGGACGTCTCCCGCGCGATGCTGCGGTTCGCACGCGCAGAGTACGATCCCGCCCAGCTGCTCCGCTTCCTCCAGTGTGATGCCGGAGCCCTCCCGCTCAAGGATGGGAGCGTCGATATGATCATCTGCCTCCGCCTGTTCCATCTGCTCGCTCCCGAGACGCGCCGGATGATTCTCGACGAGTTTCGGCGCGTCGCGCGCGGGCAGCTGCTCGTCTCCTACAGCTATGGCTCGAGGCTTCAGCAGATCAGACGGACCGTGCGGACTCTCTACGCGCGCCAGATCGGCGGTCGGTTCCACGTGCTGGTGGGCGACGTCATGCGGGAGATCGAGGCCGCCGGCTTCACCCTGCGGACGTGGAAGTACGTTCTGCCGGTGCTCTCGAGCGAGATCATCGTGTACGCGTCCATCTGATCCAGCTCCCGGTGTGGAGCTCCCGGTTGACGCGCGCCGCCCGCGCGCGCTACCGTGCGCGCTCACACCCAAGGACGACGGAACGTTGAGGAGGGGTCCGGGGCGATGTCCTTCGTCCACCTGCATCTCCACACACAGTACTCGCTGCTCGACGGCGCCAACAAGATCGCCGAGCTGCTGCCGCGCATCGCCGGGGCGGGCATGCCGGCGTGCGCCATCACCGACCACGGCAACATGTTCGGGGCGGTGCAGTTCCACGAGGCGGCGAGGAAGGCGCACGTGCAGCCGATCATCGGCTGCGAGATGTACGTGGCGCCGCAGAGCCGCTTCGAGAAGGCGGGGCGGATCGACGACTACGAGGCGGGCGGCAACTACCACCTGGTCCTGCTCGCCACGAGCCGCGAGGGCTACCGCCACCTCTGCCAGCTGGTCACCGCCGGCTATCGCGAGGGCTTCCACTACAAGCCGCGCGTCGACAAGGAGCTGCTGCGCGAGCTCGGCGGGGGGCTGGTCGCGCTCTCGGGCTGTCTCCGCGGCGAGGTGGCCCACCACCTGGCCAACGGGCAGCCGGAGCGGGCGCGCGGCGCGGCCGAGGAGCTGGCCCGCATCTTCGACGGTCGCTTCTACGTCGAGATCCAGGACAACCGCCTGCCGGCGCAGGAGCGCGTGAACCGGGAGCTGATCGCGCTCGCACGCGAGATGGGCCTCCCCCTCGTCGGCACCAACGACTGCCACTACCTCCGCCCCGAGGACGCCGCCGCGCACGAGGCGCTCCTCTGCATCCAGACCGGCAAGACGCTCTCCGACGAGCGGCGCTGGCGCTTCGAGACCGACCAGCTCTACGTGAAGGACGTCGCCGAGATGGCCGCCGCCTTCGCCCACGTGCCCGAGGCGGTCGCCAACACCGTCGAGGTCGCCCGGCGCTGCGAGTTCGAGCTGCGGCACCGCCAGCAGTTCCCGGTCTACCAGGTGCCGGCGGGGGAGACCCTCGAGGGGATGCTCGACCGCCTCGCGCGCCAGGGCCTCGACGAGCGCCTGAACGAGCGCCGTACGCTCGGCTGGAGCCCGGTGCGCGAGCGCGCCTACGAGGAGCGGCTCGCCCTCGAGCTCGGCGTCATCACTTCCATGGGCTTCGCGGGCTACTTCCTGATCGTCGCCGACTTCATCAACTGGGCGAAGGCCCAGGGCATCCCGGTCGGCCCGGGGCGCGGCTCGGCCGCCGGCAGCCTGGTCGCCTACACGCTGCGCATCACCGACCTCGACCCCATCGAGCACGGGCTCCTCTTCGAGCGCTTTCTCAACCCCGAGCGCAAGCAGATGCCCGACATCGACGTCGACTTCTGCTTCGTGCGCCGCGACGAGGTGATCCGCTACGTGCGCGAGAAGTACGGCGCCGACCACGTGGCACAGATCATCACCTTCGGCACGCTCAAGGGGAAGGCGGCGATCAAGGACGTGGGCCGCGTCCTCGATTTCACCTTCGCGGAGACCGACCGCATCGCGAAGCTCTACCCGGAGCCCAAGCAGGGCAAGGACTTCCCGCTCGAGCAGGCCCTCGAGATGGAGCCGCGGCTGCGCGAGCTGCGCGACGCCGGCGAGCGCGAGCGGCGGCTCTTCGACCTGGCGCTCCGCCTCGAGGGGCTCCTCCGCCATGCCTCCAAGCACGCGGCGGGCATCGTCATCTCCGAGCGGCCGCTCACGGAGGACGTGCCGCTCTGGGTCGACAAGGACGGCGCCGTCGTCACGCAGTACTCTTTCGGCGACATCGACGCGATCGGCCTCATCAAGTTCGACTTCCTCGGGCTGAAGACGCTGACCCTCGTCGAGAGCATCGTGCGCCGCATCCGCGAGGGCAGGGGGGTCGAGGTGCACACGGACCGCCTCCCGCTCGACGACCCGCCCAGCTACAAGCTCCTCGCCGCCGCCGACACGATCGGCGTCTTCCAGCTCGAGTCGGGCGGCATCCGCCGCATGCTGACCCAGCTCCGGCCGTCGTGCTTCGCCGACCTGGTCGCCATCCTCGCCCTCTACCGCCCCGGCCCGCTCGACGCCAAGCTCGACGACGGCCGCACGATGGCGGAGGTCTTCATCCAGCGGAAGTGCGGCAAGGAGCCGGTCCGCTACCTCCACCCCGCGCTCGAGCCGATCCTGCGCGACACCTACGGCGTGATCGTCTACCAGGAGCAGGTGATGCAGATCGCGCAGGCCCTCGCCGGCTACTCGCTCGGCGACGCCGACAACCTGCGCCGCGCCATGGGCAAGAAGAAGAAGGAGGCCATGGCGCTCGAACGCGAGCGCTTCCTGGCCGGCGTCAAGCAGCGGGGCACGGCGGAGGCGCGCCTGGCGGGCGAGATCTTCGACCAGATGCAGACCTTCGCCGCCTACGGCTTCAACAAGAGCCACTCCGCCGCCTACGCCCTCATCACCTACCAGACGGCGTACCTGAAGGCGCACTACCCGACCGAGTTCATGGCCGGGCTGCTCTCGCTCGAGGCGGGCGACATCGACAGCACGTACAAGAACATCGCCGAGTGCCGCGCGCGCGGCATCGCCATCCTGCCCCCCGACGTGGACGCGAGCCGCGAGGACTTCACCGCCGCCGGCGACACCATCCGCTTCGGCCTGGGGGCCGTGAAGGGGGTGGGCTCGAAGGCCATCGAGGCGATCCTGGCGGCGCGAGACGACGGCCCGTTCACGAGCCTCACCGACTTCTGCCTCCGCGTGCGCGGTCAGCTCGTCAACCGCCGCGTGATCGAGAGCCTCGTCAAGTGCGGCGCCTTCGACTCGCTCGAGCGCAACCGGGCGCGTCTCCTGGCCGGGCTCGACGAGGTCATGCGCTGGGCGGCCAGCCGCGCCGAGGAGCGTGCGTCGGCGCAGATCGGCCTCTTCGGCGGCGGGGGCGGGGAGGCGATGCCGCCGCCGCTTCCGGCGGTGGCGGCATGGGCCGCCGACGAGGAGCTCGCCGCCGAACGTGAGGCGATCGGCTTCTTCATCACCGGCCATCCCCTCGACCGCTACGAGCAGGACCTGCGCAAGTTCACCACCGCCACCACGGGGACGCTGCGCACGCGCGGCCGCGAGCTGCCGCCGGGCGACGGCGAGCGCAACGGCCGGCCCGACACCCGCCCGCGCGTCAAGCTGGGCGGCGTCATCCACTCGCTGCGTCTCAAGAACAGCAAGAAAGGCGACCGCTACGCGACCTTCGTGCTCGAGGACAAGGAGGGCGTGGTCGAGGTGATCGCCTGGCCCGACGCCTACCGCCGCCACGAGGCCGTCGTCCAGGGCGGCGCGCCGGTGGTGGTCGTCGGCGCGCTCGAGATCTCCGACGAGCGCTGCCAGGTGATCGCCGACGAGGTCCTCCCGCTCGCCCGCGCCCACGCCGAGTCCATCCGCCAGGTGCACGTGCGCGTTCCGCTCGCCAGCGTCGGGCGCGACGCGCTCGCCGTCCTCAAGGAGGTGCTGGCGGCGCATCCCGGCCCCTGCGACGCCTTCCTCCACCTCGAGCGCGGCGAGGAGAGCGAGACCGTGCTGGCGCTGCCGGCGACCCTCCGCGTCACCGCGGGCGGAGAGATCGTGAGTGCCGTCGAGCGCCTCCTCGGCGCCGGGGTGATGTCCTTCCGCTGAGCGCCTTCAGGCGGCCGGCACCGGCCGGCGCGATGCGAGCACGTCGGCCGCCTCCCTGACGCAGTCCATCGGGATGACGTCGGCCAGGCCCGAGTTCTCCGTGAAGACCATGCGGGGGGTGGGCGGCTCGGTCTGCAGGCTGTAGGCGATCTCCTCGTAGGGGAGGTAGCTCCGTACCATGCCGATCAGGTAGGCCTGGTCGATCGGACGGTGGCCGGCCAGGCTGTCCGAGTTCGGCTTGACGATCACGGGGCCGCCGCTGTTGCCGGGGAAGACGGCGGCGTCGATCAGGAAGGTGCGCGAGGCCGTCAGGATCTCGTCGTCGAAACGGGCGATCATCCCGCATCGAGCGATCACGTAGTTGCGCTCGACACCGGACATCCCCATGGGGAAGCCGAGAACGAAGAGTTCCTCGCCCGGGCCGATGTCGAGCTCCTTCATCATCGACACGAAGGCCATGTCGGCCGGGCGGAAGTAGCCGAGCTCCATGCCCGCCTCGAGGAGGACGCGGGCGTTGATGAGGACGACCGCCACGTCGACCCGCTCGTCCGGATGGGCCGCCCAGCTCCTCCGCTCCCCGCCCGTCAGCGGGAGGCGGACGCGCCGGGCCGCGCCTTTCTTCGTGTTGACCCGGATCAACAGGTCGTCCCGGCCCGCGAGTACGTGCCGGTTGGTCACCAGGAACAGCCGGTAGGTCTCGGCGCTCGACGCCGAGCGGTCGCCGTAGTCGAGGCCGATGAAGAACCCGGTGCCGATCGTCCGGTAGCGGACGCTCTCGCCGTCGGCATGGGCGGATTCGATGGCGACGGTGGTGTCCAGATAGCCGCGCGGGAGGAGCGACATGCCTCGGGCTCCCAAGCAAGCGCCAGGCCAAGTCAGGAACCCCACGGGTGCTCCCTGGCCGGCGCCAGCGGTTCAAAATTTTGTCACCCGTTCGGCTTGGGAAACGACTCGATCTGGTCCACAATGGGTGCATCATGCCCGATGAGACGAATGATGGCACCGCCGCGACCGTCCTCGTCGTCGAGGACGACTTCGACCTGCGCGACGCGCTCGTCCCGATCCTCGAATACGAGGGTCATCGGGTCGTCAGCGCCGCGAACGGCCGGGAGGCGCTCGATCGGCTGCACGCCATGCCGCCGCCCTCGCTCATCCTGCTCGACCTCATGATGCCGGTGATGAACGGGGAGGAGTTCCGGGCCGAGCAGCTGCGCGATCCGACCCTGGCGTCGATCCCGGTCGTGGTCGTGTCCGCGCACCCGGGCGCGGAGGAGCGGGCTCGGCGCATCGGCGCCGCCGGCTGCGTCAAGAAGCCGTTCGAGATCGAGGATCTGCTCGAGGAGGTGCGGCGCAGCAGCAGGCGGCCCGTCGCCGCGGTGCTGACGCCGAGCCGAAGCGCGACGCAATTGCGGCGGCCGTAGCGCACCTCGGTCGGGCGTCGGTGAACAGGTCCGGCGTCCGGGGCGTAACAGCTCCGTCGCCTTGACAGCTCTCTGGCCCGGGTGCGACCTTCGGCCGGACTCGAGCCCCGCCCGATGCCGCTTCCCCAGCCGCGCGACCCCGAGGCGACGCGCCGGCAGCTCGCCCCCTGGCTCGCCCGCCGGATGCCGCAGGCGCGGGACCTCGCCATCACGAGCATGGCTCCGCCCGCCGCGACCGGCTTCTCGAACGACACGCTCCTCTTCGACCTCGAGTGGACCGAGGACGGCCGCGCGCGCCGCGCGGGGATGGTGGTGCGCATCGAGCCGCGCGGCTTCACCGTCTTTCCCGCGTACGACGTCGGCCAGCAGTTCCACATCATGCAGCGGCTCGGCGAGGCGACGGACGTGCCGGTGCCGCCCATGTTCTGGCTCGAGGACCGCACGGACGTGCTCGGGGCCCGCTTCTTCGTGATGGGAAGGGTCGAGGGGCGCGTCCCGCCCGACAACCCGCCGTACCACGCGGCGGGGTGGATGACGGGGATCGCGCCGGCCGCGCGCGCGGCGCTCTGGTGGGACGGGCTCGAGGTGCTCGCCCGCATCCACCGCCTCGACTGGCGGCGGCTCGGCTTCGACTTCCTCGCGCACGGGACGCCGGGCCTCGACGCCCAGCTCGACTACTACGCGCGCTACCTCGCGTGGGCGGCCGGGGGCCGACCCCAGCCGGTCATCGAGGCGGGCCTCGCCTGGCTCCGGCGCCACCGCCCGGCCGGCGAGCCGCTCGGCCTCTGCTGGGGGGACGCGCGCATCGGGAACATGATCTTCGCGGGCGAGCGCTGCCGCGCCGTCCTCGACTGGGAGATGGCGACGCTCGGCAACCCCGAGCAGGACCTCGCCTGGTGGCTCTTCCTCGATCGGCACCACAGCGAGGGGATCGGGATCGAGCGCCTCGCGGGCCTTCCGGGGCGGGAGGAGACGGTCGCGCGCTACGAGGAGCTCATCGACCGCCGCGTCCGGCACCTCGACTACTACGAGGTGTTCGCGGCCTTCCGCTTCGCCGTCATCATGTGCCGCCTCTGGCAGCTGCTCGTCGAATACGGGGCGGTGCCGGCCGACGCGGACCCGCAGGCGAGCAACATCCCGGCGCGGCTGCTCGCGGGGATGCTCGGCCGCTGACCTTTAGGTCTGCCCCGCGGTCACGGGGACGAGTACCGAGCGGCGCACTTGCGCGGTCGGTGCAAAACGCGAGCGGTCCCGCTGACCTCCGACCATGCAATCGACCGGAAGGCATAGTATGATGAGCCCCGAGAGGGAGGAGGTGGAGGCATGGGGCGAACGCCACGGAGCTCGAAGCCGCGTGCGCGCAGGGCTTCCGATCCCCCTCCTGCCGCTCGCGCCGGCACTCGGGATCGCCCGTCGGAGGCCACCTCGGCCGTGCTGCGCGGCGCGACCGCCGACCGCTGGTTCGGCGACCTGCTCGAGTCCGCTCCCGACGCCATCGTCGGGGTCGACGACCAAGGGCGCATCGTGCTCGTCAACGCGCAGACCGAGAAGATCTTCGGGTACGGGCGGGACGAGCTGCTGAACCAGCCCGTCGAGATCCTCCTCCCCGAGCGCGTGCGCCGAGCCCACCAGCGGCACCGCGCCGGCTACGTCCTGGACCCGCGGACGCGCCCGATGGGCGTGGGCCTGGACCTCGCCGGCTGCCGCAAGGACGGCAGCGAGTTCCCGGCCGAGATCAGCCTCTCCCCGTTCCAGACTCGGGACGGGGTGATCGTCACGAGCATCATCCGCGACATCTCGGACCGCAAGAAGGTCGAGGGGAAGTTCCGCGGGCTCCTGGAGGCGGCTCCCGACGCGATGATCATGGTCGAGCGCACGGGACGGATCGTCCTGGTGAACTCGCAGGCGGAGCGATTGTTCGGCTATCGCCGGGACCAGCTCCTCGGCCAACCCGTGGAGATGCTCGTCCCCGAGCGCTTCCGCGGCCACCACCCGGAGCACCGCGTCGCCTACTTCGAGGGGCCGAGGGTGCGCGCCATGGGGTCGGGCCTCGAGCTCTACGGGCTGCGGAGAGACGGCTCGGAGTTCCCGGTGGAGATCAGCCTGAGCCCGCTCGAGACCGAGGAGGGGATGCTGGTCACCGGCGCGATCCGCGACGTCAGCGAGCGCCGGGCGCTCGTCCGGGAGCGGGCCGCGCGCGCCGAGGCCGAGAAGCTGGCGCGCGAGAACGCCCGGCTGTACGCGGAGGCGCAGGACGCGCGCGCGAACGCCGAGGCGGCCAACCGTGCGAAGGACGAGTTCCTCTCCATCCTCTCGCACGAACTCCGCACTCCGCTCACGCCCATCCTCGCGTGGACGCGGCAGCTGCGCCGCGGGAAGGTCGCGCCCGCTGGCGTCCCGCGGGCGCTCGAAGCCATCGAGCGCAACGTCAAGTCACAGGCGCGCCTGGTCGAGGACCTCCTCGACGTTTCGCGAATCGTCTCCGGGAAGCTCCACGTCGACCAGCGGCCCGTCGAGCTGCCGGACGTGATCCAGGCGGCCGTGGACTCCGTCGGCCCCGCGGCCCACGCCAAGCAGCTCGTGCTCGAGCTGCTGGTGGATCCGGGCGCCGGCCTGGTGCTCGGCGATCCGCTCCGCCTGCAGCAGGTGGTCTGGAACCTGCTCAGCAACGCCGTCAAGTTCACGCCCGCGGGGGGCCGGATCGAGCTCCGACTGGCGAGCGCGGGCTCTCACGTCGAGCTGACGGTCACCGATACCGGCCAGGGCATCGCCCCGGCGTTCCTGCCCCAGCTGTTCCAGCGCTTCCGGCAGGCCGACAGCTCGAGCAGACGCGCGCACGGGGGTCTCGGCATCGGGCTCGCGATCGTGCGGAAGCTGGTCGAGCTGCACGGAGGCAGCGTCGAGGCAGCCAGTCGCGGCGAGGGGCAGGGTGCGACGTTCAGGGTGAGGCTGCCCATGCTCGAACGGCAGCTGGTTCTCGACCCCGGCCAGCCCCGGCGGGGCCCCGGGACCGACCATGCCGATCTCGACGGGCTGCACGTCCTCATCGTCGAGGACGACCCCGACACCGCGACCGTGCTCGCGGAGCTGGTCGCGGAAAATGGCGCGGAGGCGCTGACCGCGGCCTCGGTCGCCGAGGCGCTCGACGTGCTCGGGCGCTGGCGGGTCGACCTCCTCTTGTCCGACCTCGGGATGCCGGGTGAGGACGGCTACGCGCTGATCGAGAAGGTGCGACGGCAGGAGAGCGCGCAGGGCGCGAAGGCCCTGCCC
>JBKPBB010000311.1:0-2313 GCA_046744245.1 Thermodesulfobacteriota bacterium | reverse complement strand
GAACGTCGCCAGGCTGCGGGCGGCCGGCGTCCCCGTCCTCGCCGGGAGCGACGCCTGCAATGCCGGCGACTTCCCGGGCGCGGGGCTCCATCTCGAGCTCGCGAAGCTCGTCGAAGCGGGCCTCACGCCCGGCGAGGCGTTGCGGGCTGCGACCTGGGAGAACGCGCGCTTTCTCGCGGGCGCAGGCGCCGACTTCGGCGAGATCGCCGTGGGAAAACGCGCCGACCTCGTGCTCGTCGGCGGCGATCCGACGGCTCGCATCGGCGATCTCGGACGCATCACGCACGTCCTCCTCGACGGGACGGTCCTCGAGCGCCGCGCGCGCCGCTGAGTCCGTCAGGTACGGTCCGCGGCGGGTGTGTGCCCCGCGTCGCCCGGCGCCCTGCGGGCACGGCCTGGGCCCTGCCCGCGAGCGTTCCCTTGACGGCGCCGTTGTCCGCGCCGTATGCGGGCCACCACGACCGATGCTCGTCGCGTCGTGAGCATCGCCGCGGTCCAACCGCGAGCGGCGGAGACGGGAGCAACCGTGGCCAGGATCGAACTACGCAAACGCGGGCCGATCGGCGAGATCCGGCTCAACCGGCCCGAGGTGCTGAACGCCATGGGCCGCGAGTGGCCCGACGACATGCTCGGCGCCGCCCGCGAGATGCAGGACGACGCCGCCATCCGCGTCGTCCTGGTGACCGGGGAGGGCAGGGCCTTCTGCGCGGGGCTGGACCTCACCCACCTCGCCGCGGGCGAGATCCCGAACCCGTGGTTTCACCGGGCCGAGCTCGCCTATCGCGCGCTCGAGACCCTGGACAAGCCGGTCATCGCCGGCGTCCAGGGACACTGCATCGGCGGAGGGCTGCAGATCATCATCACCTGCGACGCCCGCATTGCCGCCGCCGACGCCATCCTCGGCCTCCCGGCGACCAAGGAAGCCTTCCTCCCCGGCATGGGCACCTACCGGCTGCCGCGGCTGATCGGCACGGGCTGGGCGCGCCACCTGATCCTGAGCGGCGAGACCATCGGGGCCGAGGAGGCGCACCGCATCGGGCTCGTGAACCGGGTCGTGCCGTGCGCCGACCTCGAGCGTGAGCTCGCAGCCTGGGCGGCGCGCTACCTCGAGGTGCCGCGACCGAGCCTCACCTGGGCGAAGCGGCTCACCAACCAGGCGTTCGATCTCTCCTTCGAGGAATTTCTCGCCGAGATCGACCGGGCCATGGACGTGGTGCTCGGCTCCGAGGAGCATCTGGCGGCCCGCAGGGCGTGGAGGGAGCGCAAGCGTGGCGGCTGATCGCTTCTGGGATCGTGCGGCGGAGACCATGCCGCGGGACGCGCTCGAGCGGCTGCAGGTGACTCGGGTGCGAGCCTGTCTCGCGCGGCTCCAGGCGTCGGGAGCCGAATTCTACCGGCGGCGGCTCGCCGGCGTTTCGCCGGATGACGTCGGATCGATCGACGATCTGGCACGCCTGCCGTTCACGACCAAGAACGACCTGCGGGAGCAGTATCCGTTCGGCCTGCTCGCGGCGCCGTCGGGTGAGATCGTGCGCATCCACGCCTCGAGCGGCTCGACGGGCAAGCCCACCGTGGTCGCCTACACGCGGGCCGACCTCGCGCTGTGGGCGAACGTGCTGGCGCGCGGGCTGGTCGCCGGCGGGCTCACGAGCGCGGACGTCTTCCAGAACGCCTATGGCTACGGTCTCTTCACGGGCGGTCTCGGCTTTCACGATGCGGCCAGCCTGGTGGGCGCGGCGGTGGTGCCGACCTCGTCGGGCAACACGCCGCGCCAGGTGATGCTGATGCGCGACTTCGGCGTCACGGCGCTTGCCGCCACGCCGTCCTACGCGATCAACGTGGCCGAGGTCGCCGCCGCCGAGGGCATCGACCTGAGATCCCTCCCGCTCCGGGCGGCCTTCGTCGGCGCCGAGCCGATGTCGCCGGCGATGCAGCAGGAGATCGAGGAGCGGATGGGCGTCCGGGTCTACGAGCAGTTCGGCCTCTCGGAGATCATCGGGCCGGGTGTCGCCTCCGCCTGCGAGCGGCAGCAGGGACTGCACGTCTGGGAGGACCACTTCATCCCCGAGATCATCGATCCCGACAGCGGAGAGCGCCTGCCCGACGGCGAGATCGGCGAGCTGGTCCTCACCGCGGCCGCCAAGGAAGCGTTCCCCGTCCTCCGCTATCGGACGCGCGACCGCGCACGCCTCACACGCGAGCGCTGCGCCTGCGGCCGGACGATGGCACGCATCCTCGAGATCCTGGGGCGCACGGACGACATGCTGATCGTGCGTGGCGTGAACGTGTTCCCCTCGCAGATCGAGCATGCGC
>JBKPBB010000224.1:0-5414 GCA_046744245.1 Thermodesulfobacteriota bacterium | reverse complement strand
GGGTTGCCCGCGGGGCCGGCGCAGCCGAAGCGGAGAGGGCGGCCCCGCCCCCGCGCCGCGCCCAACGCGAGCGGCCGCGCCCCGCTAGCTCCCCTCTTCGTCGGGCTCGCTCGTCGCCAGGCGCCGGTAGGTCCGGTCCTCTTCGAAGCGCTTCATGGTCTTCGCTTCCTTCTCCCGCTCGGCCTGGCAGCTGATGCAGAGCCGGGTGAAGGGCAGCGCTTCGAGGCGCGCCTCGGCGACGTCGGACTCGCAGCTCTCGCACACGCCGTAGCTGCCGTCGTCGATGCGGGCGAGCGCGTCGTCGATCGCCTGGAGCTTGTCGCGGTCGCGGTCGGTCAGGATCACGTTGATCTCGCGGTCGCGCGCGTCGCTCGCGAGGTCGTAGGTGTCCATGCCCTCGTCCTTGGTCTGCTCGCGGCCCTCGTGCAGCTCCGCCTGCACGTTGCGGAGGAGCTGGCCCCGCATCTCCTGCAGGGTCTCGCGGACTTTCTTCAAGAACGTCTTGCGCATGCTGGCTTCCGGCTCCGAGGGGCGGCGAATCTAAGCCCGGGGCGGGGATGTGTCAATCGCAAACTTCAGGCACCTCGCCGCGAAGGTCGTAGGTATCCGCGCCCGTGACCACCGCCCGGACGATCGTGCCCGGCGCGGCCTCCCCGACCAGCCGGATGACGCCGTCGATCTCGGGGGCCTGCGTCCGCGTCCGGCCGACCAGGGTACGCCCGCGGGCC
Source organism: Thermodesulfobacteriota bacterium (assembly GCA_046744245.1). Classification (GTDB taxonomy): domain Bacteria; phylum Desulfobacterota; class Binatia; order DP-6; family DP-6; genus DP-6. The sequence continues at coordinate 4,686 of JBKPBB010000224.1, read as the reverse complement.
TCCTCGACCAGCACCTCGACCCCCAGCCCAACCTGCGCCGCCGCCCGACGCGCCGCGACGCCCGCCTGCACGGCCATGACCCGCGCCCGGCGCTCGCGCTTCACGGCCTCCGCGACCTGGTCCGGGAGGGTCGCGGCCGCCGTGCCTTCCTCCCGGGAGTAGGTGAACACGCCCACCCGCTCGAACTCTGCCTCCTCGAGGAAGTCACACAGGGCGCACACGTCGTCCTCCGTCTCGCCCGGGAAGCCCACGATGAACGCGGAGCGCAGCGCGACGCCAGGGACGGCGGCGCGAACGCGGGCCAGCAGCCGGCGGATGGCCGCCCCGCTCCGCTCGCGGCGCATGGCGCGCAGCATGCGGTCGGAGATGTGCTGGAGGGGCATGTCGAGATACTGGCAGACGGGGGGCTCAGTCGCCATCACCTCGAGCAGCTCGTCGGTGACCGAGGCCGGGTAGGCGTAGAGGAGCCGCAGCCAGCGCACGGCGGGGACGCGCACGGCGAGCGCGCGGAGCAGCACGGCGAGCGAGGCGCCGTCGCGCCGGTCGCGCCCGTAGGCGGTCAGGTCCTGCGCGACGAGGTTCAGCTCGAGCGCGCCGTCGGCGGCGAGCGCCGCCGCCTCCTCGAGCACGTCGTCCATCGGCCGACTCTCGTGCCGGCCGCGGATCTTGGGGATGATGCAGAAGCTGCAGGTGTGATCGCAGCCCTCGGAGACCTTGAGATAGGCGGTCCACCAGGCGCCCGCGCGCACCCGCTGGGCGAGCTCGCGGCGAGGGAGCACGTGCTGCGCGCCCCGGTAGACGACGGGGCCGTCCGACACCGGCGCCTCCACCGCGTCGGCGATGTGCAGCAGGTCGCCGGTGCCGACGAACACGTCGACTTCGGGGAGCGCCGTCCGGAGCTCGTCGGCGTAGCGCTGGGCGAGGCAGCCGGTGACGACCAAGCGCCGGCCCGCCCGGGCGGCCTTCACGCGCGCCAGGTCGAGGATGGCGTCGATGGACTCCTCCTTGGCGGGCTGGATGAAGCTGCACGTGTTCACCACCAGCACGTCGGCCGCCTCGGGGTCGAGGACGAGCTCGTGCCCGCGGCGGGCGAGCACGCCGAGCATCACCTCGCTGTCGACCCGGTTCTTGGGACAGCCGAGGGTGAGGAGGTGGACGCGGCGGGGCTCAGTCACGGAAGTTCGCGAACTGCATGGCGATACCGAGGTCGTGCTCGCGGAGGAGCTTCACGATCGCCTGCAGCTCGTCCTTCTTCTTGCCCGTGACCCGCAGCTGGTCACCCTGGACGGCGACCTGGACCTTGAGCTTCGTGTCCTTCACCAGCTTCACGATCTCGCGCGCCTTGTCGGTGGCGATGCCCTGCTGGAGGTCGATCTTCTGCTTGGCAGTGCCCACCGGCCCCGGCTCCGGCGCGCCGACCTGGAGCGCCCGGAGCGGCACCTGCCGCTTCGCCATCTTCTCGCGCAGGATGTCGGCGAGCGCGCGCAGCTTGAAGTCGTCGGCGGCGCGCAGGTGGATGGCCGTGTCCTCGCGCCGCACCTCGGTCGGCTGGTTCTTGAAGTCGAACCGCTGGGCGATCTCGCGCAGCGTCTGCTGGATTGCGTTGTCGACCTCCTGGAGATCGACGCGGCAGACCACGTCGAAGGACGGCATTTCGGGGGCCCGTCAATAGGCGGGCGGACGCACCACGTCAACCCCGGGCGGGGGCGTGAAGCGGAAGAGCGCGGCGTCGAGCGGGACGTTGCGGCGCTCGTTGGCGAAGGCGATGCGCGTGGTCGTGCCGAGCGGATCGGTGATGCGCGCCTCCTCGACCGTGGCGTCGGCCTTGCGCACCACGAGCGTCAGCGCGCCGATGCTGGCGTCCTTGCGCGGCACCAGTCGGAGCACCCAGCGCGCGGGCTCGTCGCGCTCGAGGCTCGCCTGGAAGTCGCGCTCGACCCGCCCGAGGCCGGCGAGGAAGCTGACCGGGGTCTGCGCCTGGAACGCCTGGGCGAGCGGCGCCTTGATCACCTGCTTGTCCCCGGGCTGGTAGATCCAGAGCGTCTCGCCGTCGCCGACGACGAGCTGCGGTTCGGGCGCCGCGTAGTCCCAGCGCATGCGGTTCGGTTTCTCGAAGGCGAGCGTGCCGCGTGACTCGAGCGGCGAGGCGAGCGTGGGGGACTCGACCGACTGGCGGAAGTCGGCGGTGAGCGTGCGGGTGGTCTCGTAGCGGCTCTGGAGACGGCCGAGCGCCTGCTTGAGCGCGTCGTCGGCGGCCAGGGCCGGGGCGGCCGCGAGGGCAAGCCCGAGAACGAACGGCAGGGAAGCTCGCATGCGGAGCCCAGCTTCACCGTTTCGCGCGCCGCCCGCAAGCGCGCCGCAGCGTGCAGCTCTGCCCGGGAGCACTCTGAGCCACTTTGGCCCCTGGCATGTGCCTCCGGTCGCCCCCACCGACACACTTTGCCCCGCACGCCTTGACCGTCCGGCCTGGCACGCACCTTGCGACATGCACTCGCCAGGAGGATGTCGATGGGACTCAAGGCGACGCATGCTGTTCATTCCACGGTGCTCATCGGGCGCCGGTATCTCGAGCACGGGTTTCTCGATGTGGCGATGCGACTCTTCGTCCGCAACGCCGCGCAGGTCGAGAAGCGCGATTGGACCCTGTTGGTCGAGCGCCTGATGGACCGTCAGCGGATCGTGGACGCCGTGCGCGTGTGCGAGATCGGCGATGTACCCGTGCCGTGCGCGCGGCTGCTCGCGCTTGGCGACGCATCCCTCCGGCGGAAGGACTTCGAGGCGGCAATCCGCTTCTATGAGCTCGGGGACGCCGATCGAAAGCGCTGGGCGCGGGTGGTCGATCTGCTGGCGGCCCGGCCCGACCAGGAGCGCCGCGCCATCGCGCTGGCAGAGCGCTATCTGGTCGGCGAGGCGCCGACGGTCGAGCTGCGGCTGGCAGCGGCCAACTGACTCGCGCGCAGGCCCACCGGCGTGCGGCTGAAGCAGTCGCAACCCCGGCACCGCCTCGGACGCGACCGCCCCTGCGGGCCTACTCCTCGATCCGCCGCGCGATCACCTCGCGTCCCTTCGCCCCGGGCGACGAGACCACGCCCTCGCGCTCCATGCGCTCGATCATGCGCGCGGCGCGGTTGTAGCCGACGCGCAGGCGGCGCTGCAGCCAGGAGATCGACGCCTGGCGGTGCTCGGTGACGAGCCGCACCGCCATGTCGTACATCTCGTCGGTCAGGTCCTCGCCGTCCTCGCCCTCGCCCTCCTCGTCGTCGCCGCCCTCGAGCAGCTCCATCTCGTAGCGCGGCTCCTCCTGGCGCTTGATGAAGTCGACCACGCGGTGGACGTCGCCGTCGGAGACGAAGGCGCCGTGCAGGCGCTGCACGCGCGCCGTGCCGGGCGGCAGGAAGAGCATGTCGCCCTCGCCGAGCAGGCGCTCGGCGCCGATCGCGTCCAGGATGGTGCGCGAGTCGGTGCGCGAGGTCACCTGGAAGGAGATGCGGGCCGGGAAGTTGGCCTTGATGAGGCCGGTGATGACGTCCACCGAGGGGCGCTGGGTGGCGAGGATCAGGTGGATGCCGGCGGCGCGCGCCTTCTGCGCGAGGCGCGTGATCGACTCCTCGATCTCGCGTCCGACCATCATCATCAGGTCGGCCAGCTCGTCGATGATGATGATGATGCGCGGCAAGTGGTGGTGTCGCAGGCCCTCGGGGGACGCGGGCGCCTCCTCCTCGCCCGCGCTCTCGCGCAGCAGCCGGTTGTAGCTGTCGATGTTGCGCACGCCCTTCTCGTGCAGCAGCCGGTAGCGCAGGTCCATCTCGCGCTCGATGTTGCTGAGCGCCGCGGCCGCCTTCTTGGGGTCGGTCACCACCGGCACGAGGAGGTGGGGGACGTTCTCGTAGATCGACAGCTCGAGCATCTTCGGATCGATCATGATGAAGCGGACGTCGCGCGGGGAACTCTTGTACAGGATGCTCATGACCATGGCGTTCATCGACACCGACTTGCCGGTGCCGGTGGCGCCCGCGACCAGGAGATGCGGCATGCGCGCCAGGTCGGCCACCACCACGTTCCCGGTCGTGTCCTTGCCGAGCGCGAGGGCGAGCTTCGATTCGGCGTGCTCGTACTCGACGCTCTCGAGGAGCTCGCGGATGAAGACCTTCTCGCGGCGCGGGTTGGAGACCTCGATGCCGACCACGGGCTTGCCGGGGATGGGGGCCAGCACGCGCACCGAGAGCGCGCGCAGCGCCATCGAGAGGTCGTCGGCCAGGGTCACGATGCGGTTCACCTTGACGCCCGGCGCCGGCTCGAACTCGAAGGTCGTGATCACCGGCCCCGGGCGCACCGCGACCACCTTGCCGATCACCTGGAAGTCGGCGAGCTTGGTCTCGAGGATGCGCGAGTTCGCGTGCAGCGCGCTCTCGTCGAGCGGCTGCGTCGTGCGCACGGGCGGGTCGAGGAGGTTGAGCGCCGGCAGACGGTAGCTGTCCTCGGCGAACAGCTCCTCCTGCAGCTCGGAGCGCCTGGCGCGCCTGGACGCCTCGGGCCGGCGCTCGGGCTCGCGGATGATGGGGGGTGGGTTGTCGGCCGGGGCCTCGGGCGGCGGCTCGACGGCGTCGTCGAGGAGGATCGGCAGCTTCGGCCGCCGCGGCGTCGCGGACGGCTCCTCGGCGGCTGGCGGGAGCCGCCGGAGACGGG
>JBKPBB010000280.1:0-6120 GCA_046744245.1 Thermodesulfobacteriota bacterium | reverse complement strand
GCCGCCGGTGAGCGCGCGCTCATGCGCGCCGTCCTCGAGGACGCGGTCCGCTGCCTGGTAGGCGAGGTCGGGCCCCGGCGCCAGCGCGGTCAGCTCGCCGCGGAGGCGCGGGAGTGGATCGAGGCTGACGACTCGCGCTGGCCCTTCTCCTTCGAGAACGTGTGCGATGCCCTTGGCTTCCACGCCCCGAGCCTGCGCGGCCGGCTGCTGCGCGACGCGCCCGCGCTGGCGTTGCCCGAGGTGCCGCCGGGCGGTCGCGGCATGCGCACTCGCCGGGAGACCCCGGCGGAGTACGAGATCGTGCAGATGATCCGGGAGGGACGCCCGTTGCGCGTGGTGGCGCAGTCCTTCGGCATCAGCATCTCGAAGGCCTCGATCCTGTCCTGCGGCCTCGCGAGCCGCATGAAGGCGGAGCGCGACGGGGAGATCCGCTGCCTGCGTGGCGAGGGCTGGACGCATCGCGCGCTCGCGGCCCGCTTCGGTCTCTCGCGCATCCGCATCATGCGTATCTGCCAGCAGCGCGGCGAGGCGCCGAGCGAGGGCCGGACCGCGGCCTGAGCCGTCAGCTCCGTTGGTCCGCGGCCGCTCGGGCCAGGAGACGGACGGCAGGGCGCTCGCCGCGGAAGACGTGGCGCGCGAACGGGGCGCTCAGGTTCCGCCCCGCCGTGCGGTTCACGGCGCGCAGGAAGCTCCCCGTCGTGAGCGTGCGCTCCTCGTGCGTGAGAAGGCGCACGACGTCGTCGAGCGAGCGCTGCCCGCCGCTCGCGCTGCGGATCTCCTGATCGATCCAGCACATGACGAAGGGAGCGCTGTTGTTGAGGGCGGCCGGCTCGCGCGTGCGCGAGAGATCGAGGCCCCAGCGGCCGTAGCGTGCGAAGAGGGCGACGCCGCGCGCGAAGCTCGCCTCCGAGAGCCGCCCGGCGCGGCGCTGGAGCGCGAGCGAGTAGTACTCGGCGAGGCCCTCCGAGACCCAGCGCCCATCGGGGCCGGGGCGGAACGGCTGCCACACGTGGAAGAGCTCGTGCAGGTAGCTGCTCGTCTTGTCCGCGGAGCGAAGCGGGATGCGGCCGTTCACGAAGAACGAGCCTTCGCCGGAGAGGCCGCCGTGCCACATGGGATCGGGGGCGCTCGCCACCAGCAGGCGCGCGGGCGGCGTGCCGAGGAGCCCGGCGAGGAGCGGCACGGTGCGGCCGTAGAGCCGGAGCAGGCGGCGCGCGTCGAGGCCCGAGCCGGGCGCGCTCGCGACCGTCACCTCCATGCCCCCGATGCGACGGCGATGGCGCGCGATGCGGCCCAGGAGGAACCAGCCGCGCGGCCGGTCGAAGCGCTTCCCGGGCTCGTCGACCGCGAACACGTTCTCCTCGAGCGGCGCGAGCGCGGCCGCGCTGTGCCAGCCGCGCGGTAGTCGGAACACGAGGCGGGCGCGCGAGGCGGCCTCGCGCGTGCCCTCGCGAAAGCTCACGTTGATCTCGGGGAAGAGATAGAGGGCGCGGGTCGCGATCCAGTCCCGGGCGGCGTGGCTGTCGAAGCGCGCCCCGGGCGGACGGCGGTGGTCGATCGCCACCGTGTAGCCGAGATGCGCGTACGGTCCCCCCGGCGTCCACACGACGGTGCGACCGTCGCGGGCGAGCGTGCCGGTGCCGGACACGTCCGCGAAGCGATCGTCGCGGAAGACGAGGCGGAGGGAGCGGATCTCGTCGATGCCGGCGAGCAGCCAGCGGACGTGCGCGCGGCCCGGGTCGCGGCGCGAGACGCGCACCAGGTAGTCGACGCTGTAGGTCGGATGCGCGGCGGCCGGGGCGGGGACGGCGGGCGCGAGGAGGAGGGTCATGGCGAGCAGGCGGTGGCCGAGGCGGAGCCTCATGCAAGGATCTCGATCATCATCGGACGGCGCCGGCGGAAGGCGTAGAGCGCGGCCGGCCGGTGCGGCCCGCGGCGCACGCCGCCGGCGCCCGCGAGCAGCCCGAGCGAGAGGATCTTCTTGCGGAAGTTGCGCCGGTCGAGCCCGCGCCCGAGGATGGCCTCGTACATCTCCTGCAGCTCGCCGAGCGTGAAGCTGGGCGGGAGGAGCGTGTAGACGAGGTTGGTGTACGCGAGCTTGGCCCGCAGGCGGGCGAGGGCGGTGCGGACCACGGCGCGGTGATCGTAGGCGAGGGGTGGCAGGCGTGCCACCCGGCACCAGGCGGCGTCCGGGAACGGCGCGCGCGCCCGGTCCTGAAAGCGGCCGCCGTGCGGGATGAGCGCGAAGTAGGCGACCGACACGACCCGGCCGTGCGGATCGCGCTCGGGGTGGCCGAACGTGTAGAGCTGCTCGAGGTAGATGCCGCGCACGCCCGTCTCGGCGGCCAGCAGACGGCGCGCGGCGCCCTCGAGCGTCTCGTCGGCCTGCACCCGGCCGCCCGGCAGCGCCCAGCGCCCGGTGAACACGCCGCGCCGGACGCGCACGAGCAGCGCCTGCAGCGCGCGGTCGAGGACCGTGAACACCGCCACGTCGACCGCGACCGCCGGCGCCTCGCCGCCGGCCGGGCTCACCCGCCCAGCTCGAGCATGCGTTCGAGCGCGGCCGCCGCCCGCACCCGCACGTCCTCGGGGATGGTGATCTCCGGGGCCAGCGCGCGCAGCGCATCGCGCGTCCCCTCGAGGGTGATCATCTTCATGTACTGGCAGAGCTTGCAGCTCTTGTAGAACTTCTTCTCGGGGACCTCGAGCAGGAGGCGGTCCGAGAGCCCGCACTCGGTCACGATCAGGAACTCGCGCTCGGCGCTCTCCTTCGCGTAGCGCACCATGCCGCTGGTCGAGAGCACGGCGTCGGCGAGCGCCAGCACGTCGGCCCGACACTCGGGGTGCGCCAGCACGCGCACGTGCGGCAGCGCCTTCCGCACCGCCGCGATCTGCTGCGGGGTGATCTGGTGGTGGACGTAGCAGTTGCCGTCCCAGGCGATGATCGCCTTCCGGGTCTGCGACTGGACGTAGCCGGCGAGGTTCTGGTCGGGGACGAAGAGGATGTGCTCGCTCGGGAGCGCCTCGACGATGCGGACGGCGTTGGAGGAGGTGCAGCACGCGTCGCACTCGGCCTTCACCTCCGCGGTGGTGTTGACGTAGCCGACCACCGCGAGGTCGGGGTAGGCGGCGCGCAGCTCGGCCTTGCGCGCGGCCAGGTCCTCGGCCGTCACGCTGTCGGCGAGCGAGCAGCCGGCGCGCAGGTCGGGGAGGAGCACGCGCCGCGTGGGGTTCAGGATCTTGGCCGTCTCGGCCATGAAGTGGACGCCGCAGAAGACGATCGTGTCGGCCTCCACGCGGGTCGCCTGGCGCGCGAGCTCGAGCGAGTCGCCCACGAAGTCGGCCACCGCGAAGATCTCCGGGCGCTGGTAGTTGTGCGCCAGGACGACGGCGTTGCGGGCGCGCTTCAAGGCGCCGATCTCGGCGATGACGTCGGCCAGCGCGGCGCAGCGTTCGGGGCCGTAGTGCCGATCGCCGAGCGGCGCGAGCAGCGCTTCGAGCTCGTGCCCCGTGGGGGCGAGGGCGGCGGTGGCGGTGGCGGTCATGGCGGCTCCCGGGTCCGAGTTCGCGTATCCCGTACGCATACTCGGGCCTTGCGCCGGCCCTGTCAACCCGGGGAGGGACGGCGGTTGCGCGGGCGGGCCGGGCCAGCTAGGAGGCCGTCCGGGTGATCATGGCGGCTGCGGCGCACGATTACCCGGACGGACTCCTGATATGGAAGCGCGCGACGAGGAGGCATGACCGGGCCCGACGATACGGCGGCGGCGCTGGCCGCCGCGGGAGCGTACCGGCGGCTCGCCGAGCAGGCGCTCGCCGACCGGCCGCTCGCGCGCGACGGCGCGCGCGCGCTGCTCGGGAGCCCGGACGAGGATCTCCCCGCCGTGCTGTGGGCTGCCTTCGCGGCGCGCAGCCGGCATTTCGGACGGCGCGTCAAGCTCTGCGTGCTGCAGAACGCCCGCAGCGGCCTCTGCCCCGAGGACTGCGGCTACTGCTCGCAGTCCGCGGTGTCGACGGCCGACATCCGGCGCTACCGCCTCCTCCCCGTCGCCGACCTGGTCGCCGGCGCTCGCCGCGCGGCCGCGACCGGCGCGGGCCGCTATTGCATGGTGACGAGCGCGCGCGGGCCGAGCGCGTCGGACATCGCGCACTTCGCGCGCGCCGCGCGCGCCATCCGCGCCGAGCTCCCCACGCTCGAGCTGTGCGTCTCGCTCGGCATCATGGAGGAGGGGCAGGCGCGCACGCTCGGCGAGGCGGGCGTCGACTTCGTCAACCACAACCTGAACACGAGCCGCCGCTTCTACCCGGCGATCTGCAGCACGCACACCTACGACGACCGGAGGGCGACGGTGCGGGGCAGCACGCGCGCCGGGCTCGGCGCCTGCTCCGGCGTCATCATCGGCATGGGGGAGACGCACGAGGACCTGATCGACGTGGCGGGCGAGCTCAGCGCGCTCGCGGTCACCTCGCTGCCGGTCAACTTCCTCCACCCGATCGAGGGCACCCCGCTCGGCGCGCGGCCCGCGCCGGCGGCGGCCGATTGTCTGCGCGCGCTGGCGCTCTTCCGGCTCACCAACCCGCGCGCCGAGATCCGGGCCGCGGGCGGGCGCGAGCGCGCGCTCGGCGCGGCGCAGGGCCTCGCCCTCTTCGCCGCGAACTCCATCTTCGTGGAGGGCTACCTCACCACGCCCGGCCAGCGCCACGCGGACGCGCTCGCCATGATCCACGCGCTCGGCTTCGAGGTGGAAGGCGAGGGGCGTCGCGCCATGGACAGAACCGCGCAAATGTGATGTGAGGCAGTCGCCCAGGGTCCCGAGGATTCCGAGCAGGGGGTGCGGCATGCAACAGCGGCTCGCGCGGCTCATCCACGCGCGTGAAGAGGACGAGGACAAGGACATCGACGACCTCGAGGACGAGGATCTCGACGAGGATGAGGACTTCGAGGACGACGACGACGACCTCGAGGACGACGACGACGAGGAGGAAGAGGAGGAGCCCGGGGCCGAGGGTTGAGCGGGGGCGCTACGCCCCGGCCACCGTCATGCGCGCGATCTTGAGCGTCGGCGCCGCGATCGCGTTGCGCACGCGGAGGTCGCTCCCCACCATCTCGATGTCGCGCAGCATGTCGCGCAGGTTCCCCGCGATGGTGAGCTCCTCGACCGGGTGGGCGAGCTCGCCGTTCTCGATCCACAGCCCGGCCGCGCCGCGCGAGTAGTCGCCGGTCACCGGGTTCACCCCGAAGCCGATCAGCTCGGTCACGTAGAGCCCCGAGCGCACCGAGGCGATGATCGCCTCGGGGCGGTGCGGGCCCGGCTCGAGGACGAAGTTCGTGGGCGCCACGCCGGGCGCGTCGCCCACGCTGCGCGCCGCGTGCCCCGTGGTCCTGAGCCCCAGGCGGCGCGCCGAGTACGAATCGAGGAGGTAGCTCACGAGCACGCCGCGCTCGACGATGGTGCGACGGGTCTGCCGGACGCCCTCGCCGTCGAACGGGCGCGACGCCGGGCCGGCGGGCCGGAGCGGATCGTCGACCACGGTGACGGCCTGCGAGGCGACCTGCTCGCCCAGCCGGTCGAGCAGGAACGACATCCGCCGGTAGAGCGCCGAGCCGGCGATGGCTCCCGCCAGGTGGCGGAGCAGGCTCGCCGCGGCCTCGGGCTCGAAGACGACCGGGCACTCGCCGGTGGGCGGGCGGCGCGCGCCGAGGCGGCGGAGCGTGCGGCGCGCGGCCTCGCGGCCGACCTCCGCGGGCGGCTCCAGCCCGGCGAGCTTGCGGTGCGCCGTGTACCACGAGTCGCGCTGCATGGCGCCGTCGCGGGTGGCCACCGGTACGACGGCGAGGCTCGCGGACGAACCGGCGTAGGCGCCGACGAAGCCCAGGCTCGAGGCGTACGCGACCAGCCCGGCGTCGGCGGCGAACTCGGCGCCTTCGGAGTTGGTGATCTCGGGCGCGGCGGCGAGCGCGGCGGTCTCGGCGTCACGGGCCCAGGCGAGCGCCTGCCCGGGCTCGAGCCGCTCGATCGCGAGATCGTGGAGGTCCAGGTCCGGCTGCTCATCTGCGAGGTCGGCGGGGTCCGGGAGGCCCGCGTGCGGGTCGGGCGCGGTCGCACGCGCGAGCACCACCGC
>JBKPBB010000131.1:0-8465 GCA_046744245.1 Thermodesulfobacteriota bacterium | reverse complement strand
CGGTCGAGCCGGCGCGGGGAGGCAGGGGCGCCGGCAAGCCGTCATTGACGGAACCGGTGCCGCGGGCTACGCAGATCTAAAGGAAGAAGGGAGCGAGGACCGCCACATGAAGCTCCGCGGGCCGGACCCGGGGACCCGCTCCCCCAAGGCCCAGGCACCCCGCTCTCGCCCCCGCGCGGACGCCAAGGCCATCCGCCAGCTCGAAGCCGTCATCAACACGGCGCTCTCACACCTCTCGCTCGACCATCTCCTCGACGAACTCCTCGTCCGCGTGCGCACGCTCCTGGGTGCCGACACCGCGGCCATCCTGCTGCTCGAGGGCGACGAGCTGGTGACGCGCGCGGTCAAGGGGCTCGGGGAGGAGCGCCGCATCCGCACGCGGGTGGGCGGCGGCTTCGCCGGTCGCGTCGCGGCGGAGAAGCGACCCATCTTCGTCGAGAACGTCGAGGACGTGGATCCCGCGCACGTGCTCCATCCAGTCCTGGTCGAGGAGGGCATCCGCTCGCTCCTCGGCGTGCCGATCCTCTTCGAGGGCCAGGTGATCGGCGTGCTCCACGTCGGGACGCGCGAGCGCCGGCAGTTCAATCGCGGCGACGCCCAGCTCCTCCAGGTCGTCGCCGACCGGATCGGGCTCGGAATCGAGTATGCTCAGCTGTACCGCAAGGCGGAAGAGACGAGCCGCCTGAAGGACGAGTTCCTCGCCACCCTCTCGCACGAGCTCCGCACCCCGCTCACCCCGATCCTCGCCTGGGTGAGCCAGCTCAGGCGGGGCACGCTCGACCCCGCCCGTGTGTCACGCGCGCTCGAGGCGATCGAGCGCAGCGCCAGGGCGCAGGCGCACCTGGTCGACGACCTGCTCGAGGTGTCGCGCATCATCAGCGGGAAGATGCGCCTGGAGGTGAAGGCGGTGCGCCTCGCCGACGTGATCGACGCGGCGATCGAGGCCGTGCGGCCAGCGGCCACGGCCAAGAACATTCGCGTCGTCAAGGCGATCCATCCGGGGGTCCACCCGATCTCGGGCGACGCGCAGCGCCTCCAGCAGGTGGTGTGGAACCTCCTCGCGAACGCGATCAACTTCACGCCCGAGAACGGGCGCGTCGAGCTGCGGCTCCGGCCCGCAGGCACGCATCTCGAGCTCACGGTGCGCGACACGGGCCAGGGCATCTCGCCCGCCTTCCTCCCACATGTCTTCGAGCGCTTCCGGCAGGGCGACGCCCCGAGCAGGGGGACGCACGGCGGCCTGGGCCTCGGCCTCGCGATCGTCCGCCACATCGTCGAGCTGCACGGGGGCACCGTGCACGCGGAGAGCGCGGGCGAGGGTCAGGGCGCCACCTTCACGGTGCGGCTGCCGGTCCAGGTCGCGTCCCGGCAGGCGCCTGCGCGCTCGCCCGAGACGGAGCCGCCGCCACCCGCCCCGGCGCGCGCTCGGCTCGACGGCCTCCGCGTCCTCGTGGTCGACGACGAGCCGGACACGTGCCAGGTTCTCGAGGCGATCCTGCGGTGGGACGGTGCCGACGTCCGGGTGTGCCAGTCGGCCGCCGAGGCGCTCGCCACACTCGCGGGCTGGTGGCCGGACATCCTCCTCTGCGACATCGGTATGCCGGGCGAGGACGGCTACTCGCTCTTGCGGAAGATCCGCGGCCTGCCGCCGGGGCACCCCCTCGCCGCCGTCGCGCTGACGGCGTACGCGGGGTCCGAGGACCGGCAGCAGGCGCTCTCGGCGGGCTTCCAGATGCACGTCCCCAAGCCGTTCGACCCCGACGAGCTGGTCGCGACCGTGGCGAGCCTCGGGCGAGGGACGCCGCTACATTAGTCAGTGCCCGCGCCCGACCAGCGAGCCCACCGAGAAGGTCTCCGGGACGCTGCCCGCGCTGCTCGCGTCGGTCCGCGCGTTCGGGCCCTCGTTGAAGAACCAGCCTTCATGCCCCTCGACGCCCGGATGGGGCACGTAGGTGGCGTGCTCCAGCTGCATGTCGAGCATCAGGAGGCCCGCGTAGAAGTCCTGCTCCTCGGGGTACTTCCGCGCGCCCGCATACGCCTGGTCGCGGAACTGGTGGTTGTCGATCCACACCTTCCAGAGCTCGCCGGCCTTGTCGTAGATGTCCTCGTAGGCGACCACCATCGCCTGCTTGTCGACGTAGATGACGCGCTTCCCGTACGCGTACTGCGCGAGCTTCGAGACGCCCTCGATCGCGTAGACCGTGCGCTTCTCCCACGTGTCGCAGAACATGAAGTCGGCCGCTCCCGGGCAGCGCTGGATCGGGTAGTGCTCGCCGTGCAGGACGCCGAGCATCTGGCGCTCGCCGAGGAAGCGCCACTGCATCCACGCGATATGGCCGCCGTAGCCCCAGAACGAGTCCGGATCGGCGTCGGTGCCGAGGAGCGCGTCCGAGCGCTGGGCGGTCGAGAGGCGGCGCACCCGGCGCAGCGCCGGCAGGTAGAGGAAGCTCATGTCCTGCTGGCCGGGATCGATGAAGCGGTAGGTGATGAGGCCGATGCCCTTCAGGTCGAAGGGTGCGAGCACCGGACCCACGAACTCCTGGAAGCGATACCCCGACCCGTTCGGCATCTCGGGCATGGGCGGGACGACGAGGCGGCCGTTGTAGTAGAGCCGCCGCGCTTCACCGATCCTGAGCTCGCGCTCGATCGTCATCGGGGCGCTCGTGTTGACCGATGCGCTGTAGGTGGGGAAGTCGTACTCCACGAAGTCGTCGGTGCCGGGGTAGGGCCTGTACTCGTAGTTCCACATGATCTTGACCCCGATCGCCGGATCGGTGAGCTGGAGGTTCGGGAACGGCTGGCCGGCGACGTAGTGGAGGATGGTGAGGCCGTCGGCCGCGAGCTGCACCTGGCCCGCGTACTTCTCGGTGGCCTCCTGGTACGCCTTCGGCCAGCCGACCGGCCGCGGCTCGGCGATCTTCATCGTTGCTCCGCGCCGGAGGATCCACTCGATCGACGGCGAGACGAGGCTGCCGAGGCGCGGGATGTCGCCCTTGGTGAGCACCTCCCCCGGATGCACGTCCGCGGCCAGGGACGGCGCCGCCAGGATCAGTCCCACGAAGGCCATCCACGCGATCGGAGCGTTGCGGGGCCGCATGGTCTCCTCCTCCTCGCCGGGCGGAGGCCGGGACGCTCGCTCGCGCCCAGCCGACCGGTCGGCGCAGCGCAGGCTAACTGCGCACCCTTCTAGCAGCTGCCGCGCGGGGCGGGAAAGGGGGTCGAAGCCCCGCTCTGGTCCCGCCATCTGGCATCGGCGGGACGGCCCGGCGTAGAAGGTGGGCATGCAGGCCCCGGCCGGCGCGCCCTTCTTCTTCAACCCCTTCGACGAGGCGACCCGCCGCGACCCGTACGCGCTCTTCGCCCGCGCGCGCCGCGAGCATCCGGCGTGGCGCCACGAGGGCCTGCCCGTCGTCTCCGTGTTCCGCCACGCCGACTGCCAGGCGATCCTGCGCGATCCCGAGACCTGGTCGAGCGTCTTCCCGACCCCGCCCGGCTTTGCGCCCGAGGACGTGCCGCGCAGCATGCTGGTCATGGACCCGCCGGAGCACACGCGGCTCCGCGGCCTGGTGAGCCTGGCGTTCACCCCGCGGCGCATCCGCCAGCTCGCGCCGCGGATCGAGGCGATCGCCCACGAGCTCCTCGCCGCCGCGCTCGCCCGGCGCGAGGTCGACCTGGTCGAGGCGCTCACCTACCCGCTGCCGGTGGTCGTCATCGCCGAGCTGATCGGCGTGCCCGTCGAGGACCGTGCGCGCTTCAAGGCGTGGTCCGACGCGATCGTGGCGCCGCTCGGCACGGTCTTCTTCGAGGTCGCCCCGCCCGAGCGTGTCGCCACCCTCCGGCGCGTGCGGGGCGAGCTCGAGGCCTACCTCGTGCGCCTGGTCGAGGCGCGCCGGCGCGAGCCGCGCGACGACCTGCTCTCCGCGCTGGTCGCGGCGGAGCTCGAGGGCTCGCGCCTCTCCTTCGCGGAGCTGCTCGCGATGCTCATCCTCCTCCTGGTCGCAGGCAACGAGACGACGACGCATCTCATCGGCAACGCGGTGCTCGCGCTACTGGCGCACCCCGAGGCGCTCGAGGCGCTGCGTGCCGACCCGTCGCGCGTCCCGGCGGCCGTGGAGGAGGTCCTGCGCTTCTCCTCGCCCGTGCAGATGGACCCGCGCCTCGCCACGCGCGAGGCGCAGCTGCAGGGCGTCGCGCTCGCCGCCGGCGAGGTCGTGCTCTGCTGGCTCGGATCCGCGAACCGGGACGAGGCGATCTTCGAGCGCCCCGAGGTCTTCGACATCGGGCGCGAGCAGAAGCCGGACGTCGCCTTCGGCTTCGGCCCCCACTACTGCCTCGGGGCGTCGCTCGCGACCCTGGAGGCCGAGGTGGCGCTCCGGGTGCTGCTCGCGCGCACGCGGCGCTTCGGGCGGGTGGACGACGCGCCGCTCCCGATCCCGCCGAGCATCGTCTTCCGCGGCGTCACGAGCCTGCCCATGGTGCTGGAGCCCGCGTAAGGAGGAGGTGCGACATGATGAAGGCGCCGATCTCGGCCGACTCCCACATCACCGAGCACCCGGACACGTACCGGAAGTACATCGACCCGGCGCTCCGCGACCGGGCGCCGCACCTCGTCCACGACGACGCGGGGGGCGACCTCTACGTCATCCCCGATCTCACGCAGGGCGCGCTCCCCATGGGCCTCATCGCGGCCGCAGGCAAGCGCCCGGAGGACATCCGGCCCACGGGCCGCTTCGAGGAGTGGCACCGCGGGGGTTGGGATCCCGAGGCGCGCCTCGCGGACCAGGAGCGCGACGGCGTGAGCGCCGAGGTGCTCTACCCGACGGTCGGCCTGGTGCTCTGCCGCCACCCGGACCTGGACTACAAGCAGGCCTGTATGGACGCCTACAACCGCTGGCTCGCCGAGTACTGCAGCGCGCACCCCGACCGTCTCCTCGGCGTCGGCCAGACCGCCGTGCGCACGCCCGCGGACGGGATCGAGGACCTCCGGCGGATCAAGGCGCTCGGGCTGCGCGGCGTGATGCTCCCCAGCCGCCCCGGCCAGGCCGACTGGGACAGCCCGATCTACGACGAGCTCTTCGAGGCCACGATCGCGCTCGGCCTCCCGGTGTCCTTCCACATCCTGACCGACCCGCAGGACGCGTTCCCCAAGCGCGGCCCGGTCATGAACTTCGCGGTCGGCATCATCCGCAGCAACCAGGACCTGCTCGCGATGCTCGTCTACGGCGGCGTCTTCGAGCGCCACCCGCGGCTCCGCGTCGTGTGCGTGGAGGCGGACGCGAGCTGGGCACCCCACTGGATGCATCGCATGGACCACTACTACGAGCGCCACCGCTACATGCGCGCGCTCGAGCTCGCGCGGCTCCCGAGCGAGTACTTCCGGGAGCACGTGTATCTCACGTTCCAGGACGACTGGCCGGCATTCCGGATGACGGGGCTGCTCGACCCGCGGCGGCTGATGTGGGCGAACGACTTCCCGCACAGCGACTCGACGTGGCCGTGGTCGCAGGAGCTGCTGGCGCGGGAGGCGGCGTGCCTGAGCGTGGGGGAGCGCGATTTGATCCTGCACGACAACGCGGCGGAGCTGTACGGGGTCGGGGCCGGGTGAGCGGGCGCTCCGGGTGCTCGCAGACGTCGCCGCTGGCGCGGCGCGCCTCGCGCTGGCATGAGCTCGGTCCGTGACCTTCGCCTACCTCCACGGCTTCGCCTCCGGCCCCGGCAGCACGAAGGCGCAGTTCTTCCGCGCGCGGCTCGCGCAGGAGGGCATCGCGCTGGAGATCCCCGACCTCGCGCCCGACTTCACTCACATGACCATGACCGGCATGCTCGGGATCGTCGAGGCGATCCTCGCCCGCGGTCCCGCCGTCCTGCTGGGCTCGAGCCTGGGAGGCTACCTGGCCGCGCTCGCCGCCGCCCGGCACCCGGACCGGGTGCGGGGCCTCGTCCTCTTCGCGCCCGCCTTCGGCTTCACAACGCGCTGGGAGGCGCGCATCGGGCCGGCCGCGCTCGCGCGTTGGCGGGCGGAGGGCACGGCGCCCGTCCATCACTACGGCCTCGGGCGCGAGGTGCCGCTCGCAATCGACCTGCTCGACGACGCGCGCCGCTACCCGGAGGAGCCCGATCCGGCGGCGCCGGCGCTCGTCCACGCCGGCCGCCACGACGAGGCGGTGCCGCTCGCGGCGGTCGAGCACTTCGTGCGCGCGCGGGCCGGGCGGGAGCTCGTGGTGTACGACTCCGGGCACGAATTGACCGACGTGCTCGGGCCGTTGTGGGAGCGGAGCGCGGCGTTCCTCCGCCGGCTCGGCGCGCTCGGGTGAGCTTGGGGTCGCAGGGCATCGAGAGTATAAGGCGAGCCCGAACCTGAGCCGCGGTGTCTGGGGGGAGGTGGACCTTGGTGATCTCCGGGCGATGGAACGCTCGCGCTGACGTCTCGCTCTACCTCGGCGAGACGCTCGACCTGCTCCGCGACATCCCACCCGCTTCCGCGCAGCTGATCATCACCTCACCCCCCTACAACATCGGCAAGGCCTACGAGCGGGCCAGCCGACGCTCGCTCAGCGAATACGTATCCGGACAGGAGGCCGTCATCGCAGAATGCGTCCGCATCCTCCGTCCTGGAGGGAGCATCTGCTGGGAGGTCGGCAACCACGTCGAGGCCAACCGGGTTCTCCCGCTCGACATCCTGCTCTTCCCGCATTTCCAGAGGCATGCGGAGCTCCGGCTGCGCAATCGCATCGTCTGGCACTTCGAGCACGGGCTGCACTGCTCGAAGCGCTTCTCGGGGCGATACGAGGTGATCTTGTGGTTCACCAAGGGGGACGCGTACCGGTTCGACCTCGATCCTGTTCGGGTCCCCCAGAAGTACCCTGGCAAGAGAGCCTGGAAGGGGAAGAATGCCGGCCAGTACACCGGACACCCCCTGGGAAAGAACCCCGGCGACCTGTGGATCTTCCCCAACGTGAAGGCCAACCACGTGGAGAAGACGATCCATCCATGCCAGTTCCCGGTCGAGCTCGTCGAACGGTTCGTCCTGGCGCTCACCGCCCCCGGCGACCTCGTCGTGGATCCATACGTGGGCGTCGGCAGCACCGCGTGCGCAGCCGTCAAGCACGGCCGGCGAGCGGCGGGGGCGGACATCGTCCCGGACTACCTTCGGATCGCCGAGGAGCGCGTCGCACTCGCCGCCAAGGGGAAGCTCAAGACGCGACCGATGGATCGCCCGGTGCATCGACCGGACCCGGCCTCACCGCTCGCGAGGCGCGAGCCGACCCCTCCACCCCGGGTCCGGCCTCGCCGCAGGCGGAGCCCAGCCGAGGGCTTGCGGATCGCCTTTCGTGCCCTGGGCGCCGAGGCCACGCCGATCGACTGCGCGAACGAAGGTCGGGAGCGGGACGCGCAGCTCACGCTGGGCTCCTTCCACGAGTCAACGACTAGCTAGACTGATGGTCAGGGAACCACAACGAGCGCGCGCTCGTATCGAGGGCCCAGGCGGAGCACAGCGAAGTCCCGCCGATCCGTCGTCAGGATGCGGTAGATGTGCCGACGTTCGGCGACCGCAGCCACGAGCCCGTCCACCAAGCCGAGACGCAGCGCGCTGAACTTCGCGTCGAGCTGGAGCGCGCGCACCACGTCCGTCGGGACGGCCGGCTCGAACTCGTACCTCGTCCCGGGGTCGAAGATCTCCGCTACCAGCTTCCGCATCGCGGCACGTTCATCGCGCAGGAAGTAGTCAACCTCGGCAAGGACGAGAGCGGGAACGATCACGGCCGACGCGGACGCGAGCGCTTGCGCGTAGTCGGGCCACGAGGGACCACCAGCCGGTCGCCGGGCGAGTGCGCGGAGGAGACCGCCCGTGTCGGCGACCAGCGCTCCGCTCACTTCTCGATGTCCTTGAAGAGCTCCGATTCGTCCCCGAGCTTGGGCGCCGTCGAAACGAAGAGCTCGGTAGACGGCGGCCGACGGCCCCGGTAGTACCGTGCCGCGACCACACGGAGCCCCCTGCGAACCAGCTCGGACGCCGACAGCCCGTCGGCGCGGGCCCGGGCAAGGGCGTCGGCATCGGCGGGGTCCAGGCGGACGGTGGTGGACAGCTTGCGTGCCATACACATGCCATACGTCTCATCGCGAATGGATGTCAAATGGCGGGCACGGCCAGGCCGGGAGCTCGTGATGTATGACTCCGGCCACCAGCTGACCGACGTGCTCGGGCCGATCTGGAGCGGGCCGTGGTGCTCCTCGGTGGGCTCGGCGCCCTCTGACCTCCGAGTCTGTTCTTCTGCGCCGTCGGGCGGGCGAGGAGGTCGTGCACCTCCAGGTGCGGCGGGCGTGTCAGCACCCACACGATCGCCTCGGCCACGTCGCGCGGCTCGAGGATCTTGAAGCGGCTGTCGAGCGCCGCCTGCGCGCCCGGCGTGCCGGTGAAGACGTCGGCGAACTCGGTGAACACGTGCCCGGGGGAGACGGCGGTC
>JBKPBB010000159.1:0-4950 GCA_046744245.1 Thermodesulfobacteriota bacterium | reverse complement strand
CCTCGCCCTGGCCCTCGGGCCGGCGCGCGGCACGCCCTACAAGATCTACGCCGTCGAGTGGGGGGCGCGGGGCGGAAGCCTTCCCGCCTTCCTCCTCGTCTCCGTTCCCGCCCGCTGGCTTCGCTTCGTGCTCACGACCCTCGTGGCCGCCGGGGCGATGCGCGTTCTGGCGCCCTGGACCGGGCGCCGCACGCACGTCGAGTTCGCCCTGCTCGGGCTCGCGTGGGCGGCGGTGTACGCCGTCTACTTCGCGCACTTCGGCTGGTGAGGGCGCAGATAGTCGAAATTAGCGGCCTTTTCTCGGGGTTGGGTGACATAGCCCCCGAACGCGGACGGCCGGAGGCGATCATCGTCGCCGACGGCGGCGAGACCGCGTCGTGGATGGAGATGGCGGCGCGCGTCGGCGCTGTCGGGCGCTGGCTCTCGCACGGCTACCTCGGCTGCCTCGGCACCGGCATGCCGTTCGCGCTCGCCGCCAAGGTCGCGCACCCCGATCGCCCGGTCTTGTGCATCGTCGGCAACGGCTCGGTCGGCGAGGGCGAGCAGTAGAGGCCCGGCTACAACAGCGCCACCGGCGGCACGGGGGCGCGTGGAAGAAGGGGTGTCGTGTTCGACAATCGCCGAGGAAGTTGACGGCCCCCTCGTATGCGGAGCGATCGTGACCCTGCATGGGTGAATGGTGAGCGCCGGTCACTGGGGTCGCGGCGAGTGCACCAGGAGGGAGGCTTCTCCTCCGGCGAGGCGCCCGATCTTCGTTAGCCCGCTCACTCCGCGTCAGCCTCGTGCTACTTTCGCCGCTCGTAGCCGGATGAGACCACGCCCGGATCCGTCTCCACGTAAGACACCTCGTCGCCGCCTTTCTGGATGAAGATGTCGAAATGCGTGACGTCGCCGTTGCTGTCGGTCAGGAGGGTCGAGCCGCTGCCGTCCGCGTTGACCGTATAGGTACCCGTGTAGGTGCGGTGGACGATCTCGCCATTGTAGCTCGCGGTGAAGACGCCGACCACGTGGCCTTCGCCGTCGTAGGTCTCCTTCCCCGCCCAGGCGAAGGGCTGATGCTGGCCCGTACTGCTCTCAATGGTGTATCCATCGAGCGCATAAATGTAGTACCCCTTCAGCGATTTCAGAGAGAAACCCTGCTTTGCTTCGACTGGGCTCACGAACACCCATGCGGCGGCCCCCACGCCGATGGAGACTGCGAGGCAGAGTATCCATGTCGTATGTCGGTTCATGGCGCGTCTCCCTTGTGTACGAGTAGCGATCGACGGGCCACAGAGTAGAAGCAGCGGCGACCGACCGTCAACTCAAACGGGATCGTCGAACGCGGACATCCCCCCCACCCCCGACCCCTACGTCCGGTAGGACGGCCACCTGAGCGCGCGACGCCCGCGCAGCGCGGCGTCAATCGCGGCGCTGCGGAGCGCGGACGACGGCGCCATCAGGTGCGCCCGTACGCTCCACGCCCACTCCCGGGCTGTGACGACAGCGTGTGGAGCGCCCCGGGCGGGGTTCTCGAGCCGAACGAGGCGCCGGCGGACGCCGTCGTCCGCGAGGTGTGGGAGGAGACCGGGCTCGTGACCGTCCCTCTCCGGCTGCTCGGCGTGATGGTCGCCTTCGAGTGCGCGGTCCGGGGCGGGACGCTGCACCAGCAGTCGGATGAGACCACCGATGCGGCCTACGTCGGCAAGGACGAGCTGCGCAGCCTGCGGACCTCCCCCTGGGTGCGTCACGTTCTGCCCGCGCTCCACGACCGTCCGCGAGCGGCCCGCTTCGCGCCGGCGGCCTGGCGGCCACCGTCGGCCTGACGAATCGCATTCCCGCCGCCGCTGGCTCGAGCCGGCCGCTCTGCTAGGCTCCTCCGCCGATGATCGACGTCCGCGACGTCTCGCGCGTCTACACCCGCGGGGTGGATGCGGTGCACGCGCTCGAGCACGTGACCGTCCACATCCCCGCCGGACGCTTCGTCGCGCTCATGGGCCCGTCGGGCTCCGGCAAGTCGACGCTGCTCAACCTCCTCGCCGGCCTCGACCGTCCGGACGCCGGCGAGGTGATCGTCGCCGGCCAGGCCCTGTCGGGGCTCGACGAGGACGGGCTCGCGGCCTGGAGCGCGCGCCACGTCGGGCTGGTGTTCCAGTTCTACAACCTGATACCGGTCCTGAGCGCGCTCGTGAACATCGAGCTGCCGCTCCTCCTGACCGCGCTCTCGCGCGGCGAGCGCCGGCGCCGCGCGGAGATCGCGCTCGCCGCGGTCGGGCTCGCCGCGCGCGGGGACCATCGGCCGCAGCAGCTCTCGGGCGGCGAGCAGCAGCGGGTCGCGATCGCGCGGGCGATCGTCACCGACCCCGACCTGATCGTCGCGGACGAGCCGACCGGCGACCTCGACGCGAAGTCGGCGGTCGAGGTGCTCACCCTGCTGCGCGAGCTGAACCGCGCCTTCGAGAAGACGGTCGTGATGGTGACCCACGACCCGCGGGCCGAGCGCTTCGTCGACGCCGTCATCCGCCTCGACAAGGGGGTGCTGGTGAACGGCGGCCCGCCGGGGGCGGCATGACCTGGCCGCGCCTCGTCCTGCGCAACCTCTTCCGGCATCCGTGGCGGACGGTCTTCACGACCCTCTCGATCGCGCTCTCGATCTTCCTCGTGTGCGCGGTGCTCACCCTGCCGAGCGCGCTCGACACGATCCTCGAGCGCGTCGCCTCGAACGTGCGCATCGCGGTGCATCACAAAGCCGGCCTCACCTACTGGCTGCCGTTCGCCTTCGTGAGCAAGGTGCGCGGCATCCCGGGCGTCACGGCGGTCAACCACTACTCCTGGTTCGGCGGCATCTACGACGAGCCGAAGAACATGTTCCCGAACTTCGCCATCGATCCGGACACCGTCGCGCAGATGTGGCCCGACTACCAGATCGAGCCCGAAGCGCTCTCCCGGTTCCGCACCACGCGCGACGGCGCGCTGGTCGGCGAGACGACCTTCACGAAGTTCCACTGGCGGGTGGGGCAGGAGGTCACGCTGCGCGGAACGGTCTTCCCCGTCGATCTCACCTTCCGCATCGTCGGCGTCATCCGCAGCGCGGTCGGCAACCCGATGGTGTTCTGGTTCAACCGCAAGTACCTCGAGGAGGCGATGGAGGGCCGCGGCGGCTTCGGCAGGGTGGGCATGATCTGGCTCCACGTCGAGCGGCCCGAGCAGGTCGACGGCGTCATGCGGGCGGTGGACGACCTCTTCCGGAACTCGGAGGCGGAGGTCGCCTCCGAGACCGAGAAGTCCTTCATCGCGAGCTTCTTCAGCTCCTTCCAGGGCTTCATCCGGGTGATCCTGATCGTCGGCTTCCTGGTGGTCGGCGCGGTCGTGCTGATCGCCGCGAACACGAGCGCGATGAGCGTTCGCGAGCGCATCCCGGAGATCGCGGTGCTGAAGAGCCTCGGCTTCCGCCGCCGTCCGATCCTGCTCGCGCTGATGGCCGAGTCGACGCTGGTCGCGTTCCTCGGCGGCGCGGCGGGGGCGGCGGGCGCATGGGTGATCCTCGGTGCGCTCCGCGCCGCCGGGAAGACGGGCGCCATGCCCTTCCTCGGGCCGCTCGCCACCTTCACCATGTCGCCGGCGGTGGCCGCCGAGGGGGTCGCGATCGCGCTCGCCGTCGGGCTGGTCGCGGGCGCCGTGCCGGCGTGGAACGGCGCGCGCCTGAACGTCGTCGAGGCGCTCCGCCGCCTCTTCTGACATGGCCGTCCCGCTCGCCTACAACGTGCGCAACCTGGTCGTCCGCCGCTGGACGACGGCCTTCACCATGGGCGGCATCGCGCTCGTCGTGGCGGCGACCATGCTGCTCGCGGCGCTGGTCGGCGGCCTCCAGCGCATGCTGATCTCGACCGGTGAGCCCGACAACCTCGTCGTCCTGCGCAAGGGCGCCACCAGCGACGGGTCGAGCCAGGTGACGCGCGACGCCGCGCAGGCGCTCCGGGCGCTGGCCGGCGTGGCGCATGAGGCGAGCGGCGAACCCCTCGCCTCGCGCGAGCTGGTGAACCAGCCCTTCCTCCGCACCCGGGCGGGCGGGCGCGAGAACGTGCTCGTGCGCGGCGTCGAACCGATCGCCTTCCGGGTCCACCGCGGGGTGCGCATCGTCGAGGGGCGGCCGTTCCGGCCCAATCTCGGCGAGGTCGTGATCGGCCGCGGCGCGATGCTGCGCTACGCCCCGGGCGGCGTCGGCACCGAGCTCGCGTTCGGCCGCCGGCGCTGGACGGTGGTGGGCGTGTTCGACGCCGGCGGCACCGCCTTCGACAGCGAGATCTGGGCGGACGTCAACGACGTCCAGGACGATACCCGCCGAGAGGGGTTCTCCGGGCTGCGGCTGCGGCTCGCGCCCGGCGCGGATCCCGGGGCCATCGTTCGCCGCATCGAGGCCGACGGCCGCTTCACGCTCGAGGCGAAACCCGAGGTGGCGTATTACGAGGAGCAGGCCGAGACGGCGAACACCCTCTACGTCCTCGTCCTCACCCTGGCCGTCGTCATGTCGACGGGCGCGGTGTTCGGCGCGCTCAACACGATGTACGCCGCCGTCGCGAGTCGCACGGCCGAGATCGGCACGCTGCGCGCCCTCGGCTTCGGACGGGGAGCGATCCTGGCGTCCTTCCTGACCGAGTCGCTCCTCCTCGCCGCCGGCGGTCTCGTCGTCGGGGCGGCGCTGGCGGCGCTCGCCGTCTTCGCCATCAACACGTTGCTCTCGGGGGTCCAGTTCAGCATGATGACCTTCACCGTGGCGACCGTCCTGCTTCGCCTCTCGCCCGGAGGCGCGCTCCTCGGTCTCGCCTTCGCCGCCGCGATCGGGATGCTCGGCGGGCTCGCCCCCGCCTGGCGTGCGGCTCTCCTCCGGGTCGTGGACGCGCTGCACCGCGCCTGATGGCCGGGACCGCCGAGGAGCTCCGCCGGAGCCTGGCGGCCCTGCGTCTCGAGCGC
>JBKPBB010000300.1:0-2808 GCA_046744245.1 Thermodesulfobacteriota bacterium | reverse complement strand
CGACCAACGCCGCTCCCGCCCGCAGAGCGCCACGACGCAAATCCCGAGAATGACAGTGGTCGCACGTGGACTCGAACCACGGACCTCCTGCATGTGAGGCAGGCGCTCTAACCAGCTGAGCTATGCGACCGCAGGGGAGCGGCTCGTCCGGTCGGACCGGGCCCTCCTACTCGACTGAACCCGGAGCGTCAACGGCGAGTTCGTCACTGGCGCGGCGGAACCGTAGCGTCGAAACATGCCGCGCGCTCGCAGCAGCGATGCTGGCGGTCGGAGCGGCGCCGGCGCGTGCACTACTTCGGCCGGCGCCATCGTCACCTCGTCCGCGGCACGGCGACCATCAACGGCATGGGGTACATCTGCGACCTCGACGGCAAGCGCTTCACCGACCGCGACGTCTTCGCCGCACACCTCCGCACGGCGCACCACACAGCGCCCGCGCGCATTCCCGAGCTGCTCCTCATGGACGACGGCCGGATCCACTTCCTCGGCGAGCAGACCGCAGCCACCGGGCAACTGACTGATATTGCTCCTGTTTTCCCCCCTGTTGGCAGACCTCGAGGCACTGTCCCGCGAGAGCGCGCTTGACGGATGACGCGGTGCGTAGTAGCACGCTCCATAACAAGTCGCTAGGAATACCAAGTCGCTAGGAGGATCGGCTCATGGCTGAGTCCAAGGCTCGCCTGTCCCTGAAGGACGTGCGGGCATCGGTGAAACGAATGCAGACCGAGGGCGAGAGGCTGGTGACACGCCTGCGGCGCGACGCACGCGCGTTCGCCACGCGCAGCCGTCGCGAAACCGTGTCCAACCTGCTGAGCGATGCGCGCAAGCTCCAGGTCGACCTTCGCAAGCGCGCGGAGAAGGCGATCGAGGAGCTCGAGGCCACGCGGACACGCATCCTCGCCACGCTCGAGGATCGCGTGAGCACCGTGGTCGAGGCGTTCGTGAAGACCCTGAACGTCGCCACCCACAGGGAGCTGGCGGACCTGCGCAAGCGCGTGGCCGAGATCGAGCGGCGGCTCGACGCTCTCTCCAAAGAGCGCGCGGCCTGAGGCTCACGGACGCCGGGCGCGGCCGAAGCCGCCGCCCCCGGGCGTCTCGATGCGGAGGCGGTCACCCGGTTCGGCGGCGAACGTCGCCTTCCCGGCGATCCGGCGCGCCCGCCCGTCTCGCACGACCCAGTCGCGTCCCGTGGCGCCCGCTCCACCCCCGGCGAGCCCGTAGGGCGGCACGCGTCTCCGCTCGGCGAGGAGCGTCACCTCCGTCGGCGCCAGGAGCTCGATCTCGCGCACCACGCCGTCGCCGCCGCGATGGCGGCCGCCGCCGCCGGACCCGCGCCGGACGGCGTAGCGGCGTACCCGGAGCGGATAGTACGCCTCGAGGGCCTCGATCGGCGTGTTCATGGTGTTCGTCATGTGGGTGTGCACGGCGGAGAGGCCCGGCCCGTGCGGGCCGGCGCCGGCACCGCCCGCGAGCGTCTCGTAGTACGCGAAGCCTGCGCCCCCGAGGGCCAGGTTGTTCATCGAGCCGGCGCTGGCGGCCGGGACACGATCCGGCGCGGCGCGCGCCAGGGCCCGCAGCAGCACGTCGACGATGCGCTGCGAGGTCTCGACGTTGCCGCCCGCCACCGCGGCCGGGAAGCGCGCGTTCACGATCGAGCCCTCCGGGGCGGCGATGGTGAGCGGCCGCGCGAGGCCGTCGTTCGGCGGCACCTGCTCCTCGGCGAGCGCGGTGAACACGTAGAGGACCGCGGAGCGCGTGACCGCCAGGTTCGCGTTCACGGGGCCGCGGGTCTGGGAGGCCGAGCCCGCAAAGTCGACCCGGGCGCGGCCGCCGCGGATGGTGATCGCGACCGCGATGGGAAGGCGCCTGGCGCCGAGCCCGTCGTCGTCGAGGACATCGGCCGCGCGGTAGGTCCCGGGCGGCAGGCGGGCGAGGGTGGCGCGCATGAGGGCGGCCGAGTACGCCTGCAAGGCCGCCATCTCGGCCGCCAGCCGGCGCACCCCGCGGGCCGCGGCGAGGGCGGAGAGCCGGTCGGCGCCAACGCGCAGCGCCGCCCACTGCGCCATGAGATCCCCCTCGCGCTCGGCCGGCACGCGCGTGTTGGCGAGAAAGAGCGCGAGCACGTCTGCGACCACGCGCCCCGCGCGAACCAGCCGCACGGGAGGAAGCCGGAAGCCCTCCTGGAAGATCTCGGTCGCGAGCGGCATCGAGCCGGGCGACATGCCGCCCATGTCGGCATGGTGGGCGCGGTTCGCGACGTAGGCGAAGGGGCGCCGCGCGCGGGGGAGGAAGACGGGCGCCACCAGGGTCACGTCGGGCAGATGCGTGCCTCCCGCGAAGGGGTCGTTGACGATCGCCACGTCGCCCGGACCCATCGCGACCCGCTCGCGGACCGCGCGCACCGCGAGCGGCGTCGAGCCCAGGTGGACCGGGATGTGGGCCGCCTGCGCGGCGAGCGCGCCGCGCGCGTCGAACACCGCGCACGAGTAGTCGCGCCGCTCCTTGATGTTGGGCGAGAGCGCGGTCCGCCCGAGCACAACACCCATCTCCTCGGCGACGCTCGCCAGGCGATGGTGCGCGATCTCGAGCGCGACCGGGTCCATCACACCTCGAGCAGGAGCCCGCCCAGGCGGTCGACGAAGACCCGCCAGCCCGGCGGGATGAGCGTCGTCGCGCTGTACTCGCAGATCACGGCCGGGCCGCGGAGGCGGCGCCCGGGCCCGAGATCGTCGCGCCGATGGACCGCCGCCCGGCGGGCCCCCTCCGCGAACGCGACCGGCCGCGTAGCGAGCGGCGCCGGCCGGCCGG
>JBKPBB010000047.1:0-6501 GCA_046744245.1 Thermodesulfobacteriota bacterium | reverse complement strand
CGCCATCGCCGGCAGCGCCGGCAGCGCGTAGTGCTCGAGCCGCGAAGGCGCGCACGAGAAGAAGAGAAGGAGCCCGCCCGCCCACGCCCAGAGGAAGAACGCCGCCTGCGCCGCCGGCGCGGCCCGTCGGGCGGCGCCGCGCACGGCTTCGCCGAGCGTGAGCGGCACGAGCAGCACCCACGGCGCGGCGCGGCCCGCGGCAGCCGCCCAGAAGAACGCGAGCGAGTCGCCCTCCGAGTCGCGCGGCAGCTTCCTGGCGAAGAAGAAGAGCACGTGCTGGTTCACGACGTAGTCCCACGCGAAGCCGGGGTGCCGGAGCGCGGCGACGACGTGCCAGGGGACGACGATCGCGGCCAGCACGAGCAGCCCGAGCCCGGGCCGGAGGCGCGCGGCGCCGCGCCAGCCGTCGTCGCGGAGCGTGACCGCGGCGATCGGAAGGCCGACGAGCACGAGCGGCACGAGGCCCTTGGCGAGCACGCCGACCCCGAGGGCGGCATAGAGGCCGGCGAGCCAGCGCCCGCGGCGCGCGCCGCCGCGCTCCGCGGATTGCCAGCAGAGAAGGGCCACCACCACCGTTGCGGTGAGGATCATGTCGGGCCGGAGCGTGCGCGCCTCGAGCACGAAGCCGAGGCTCGTGGCGAGCGCGAGCCCGGCGACCAGGCCGGTCGTCCCGCCGTAGAGGAGCGCCCCCAGACGGCAGGTGGCGAGGAGCGCCACCATGGCGGCGCCCACCGACGCCAGGCGCGCCCACTCGGTCGGTCCCGCGAGGCGGAAGACGAGCGCCGCGAGCCAGAACACGAGCGGCGGCTTGTTCAGGAAGAGCGTGAAGTCGAGGTGCGGCGAGATCCAGTCGCCACTCAGCACCATCTCGCGCGCCACCTCGGCGTAGCGCGCCTCGTTGTCGAAGAAGGCGGGCACGTCGAGGCGGACGGCGAGCAGCGCGCCCGCCCCGAGGGCGAGAGCGACCGCCCCCCGGCGCCCGACCGCCAGCGGCCGCGGGAGCGCGACGACACCCTCCTCGCAGACTGCCACTCAGGCTCCTTGGGTGATCGCTGGACAAAAGTCAACGCGCTTGCGCGGGTGCCACCCGCCCGATAGCATTCCCGAACTTTTCTAACAGGGAGCGAATCATGGAAGCGCTGGCTCGAAGGCCAGGGGGGGAGAGGGGCGTCGCGCTCTTGGACTTGACCCGCGAGTACGGGGCGTACCGCCACGAGCTGCTCGCGGCGTGCGAAAGGGTCCTCGAGCGCATGAAGCTCCTGGGCGGAGACGAGGTGCGCGCCTTCGAGAGCGAGATGGCGACCTACCTGGGCGTGCACCAGGTTTGCGGGGTGGCCTCGGGCACCGACGCGCTCGCGCTGGCACTCCAGGCCGCTGGCCTCGAGCCCGGCGACGAGGTCCTGGTGCAGGCGAACGCCTTCGTGGCGGGGGTGGAGGCGATCCAGCGCGCGGGCGGCACGCCGGTCGCGGTCGACATCAGCCTGGACGATCTCGGGCCCGACCCCGACGACCTGGCCGCGCGCCTGACGCCGCTCTCGCGCGCCATCCTGGTCGTCCATCTGCACGGGCTGCCGGTCGATCTCCGCCCCATCCTCGAGCTCGCGCGCGCGCGCGGGCTCGTCGTGATCGAGGACTGCTCGCACGCGCACGGCGCCACGCTCGACGGGCGGCGCGTCGGCTCCTTCGGCCTCGCGGGCGCCTTCAGCCTGGGCGTGGTCAAGAACCTCGCCGCCTACGGCGATGCGGGAGTGGTCAGCACCGACGACACCGGCATCGCGGAGCGCGTCAAGCTCCTCGGCACGCACGGTCAGGTGCGCAAGAACGAGCACGACCTCTACGGCGCGAACAGCCGCCTCGACGAGCTGCACGCCGCCATGCTGCGCATCAAGCTCACGCATCTCGACGCCCGCAACCGCCGGCGCGCCGCGATCGCGGCCTATTACAGCGAGCGCCTCGGCACGTTCGTCACCACGCCGCGCGCCGACCCGGCCCGCACGCACGTCTACCATCAGTACGTCGTGCGCACCCCGGCGCGCGACGCGCTGCGCGCCCACCTGGCCGCGGGCAACATCGAGACCGGCGTGCACTACCCGGTGCCGATCCACCGCCAGCCGGCCTGGCTGCGCGCCTACGGCGAGACCCCGCCGCTGCCGCGCGCCGAGCGGGCGGCGCGCGAGATGCTCTCGCTGCCCGTGCACCCCGATCTGACCGACGAGGAGGTCGAGCGCGTGGCGGACGGCGTGGCAGAGTTCTTCAAACGATGAGCGAGACCGGCCCGGCGCTCGCGCTCTCCATCGTCGTCCCGGTCTACAACGAGGAGGGCAACGTCGCGCCGCTGCACGGCGAGCTGACGCGGGTCGCGCACCAGCTCGGACGGCCCTACGAGCTCGTCTTCGTGAACGACGGCAGCCGGGACGGAACGCTGGCCCGCTTGACGGCGCTGCGCGCCCGGGACGAGAACTTGAGGATCGTCGATCTGGACGGCAACTTCGGCGAGGCCGCGGCGCTCTCGGCCGGCTTCGCGCACGCGCGCGGCGCGCTGGTGGTGACGCTCGACGGGGACGGGCAGAACGATCCCGCCGACATCCCGCGCCTCCTCGCGCGGCTCGGACCCGAGCTGGACGTGGTGAGCGGCCGGCGGCGCGAGCGCCAGGAGGCGTTCCTCACGCGCGTGCTCCCCTCGCGCATCGCGAACTGGCTCGTCGCGCGCGCGACCGGCGTGCCCGTGCACGACACCGGCTGCGGCCTCAAGGTCTACCGGCGCGAGGTGGTCGCGGGCGCGCAGCTCCCGCGCGGCATGAACCGCTTCCTCCCCGCCGTCCTCGGCGTCCGTCCGACGCGCGTCGCCGAGGAGTGGGTGAACGACCGCCGGCGCGGCTCCGGGCAGTCGCACTACGGGCTCTCGCGCACCTTCGCCGTGCTGCGCGACCTCCCCGCGCTGCCGATCCTGGTACGGCTCCCGCGCCGCGGGCTCGCCTTCGGGCGCGCGCTCGGCGCCGCGCCGGTGGCCTTGGTCGGGGGACTGGTGCTGGCGATCCTCGCCGGCCTCGGGTGGCCGGCGGGCCTCGTGCCGACGCTGCTGGCCTGGTTCGCGACGCTCCTCGCGGCGGCGGTCGGCTCGGCGATCGCCCACGACGTCGGGCGCTGGGCACGCGCGCAGGAGCACGGCGTGTTCCGCGTGCGGAGGATCCTGTGACGGCGGCGGGCCGGCTGAACGTCGCCGTCGTCGGCCTCGGCTACTGGGGAAAGACCCTGCTCCGCACCTTCGGCGCGTTGCCAGCGGCGCGGGTGACCGGCCTCTGCGACCTCGCCCCCGCGGAGATCGCGCGCTCGGCCGGGCAGCACCCCGGCGCGCGCGGCACGACCGACTACGCCGAGCTCCTCGGGCGCGCCGACGTGGACGCCGTCGTGCTCGCCACGCCGCCGTCGCGGCACCACCCGATGGCGCTCGCCGCGCTGCGCGCCGGCAAGCACGTGTGGGTCGAGAAGCCGCTCGCGCTGTCGACCGCCCAGGGCGGCGAGCTGGTCGAGGCCGCGCGGCAGGCGGCCCGCGTCCTCTTCGTCGACGAGACCTTCCTCTACGACCCCCTGGTGCGCGAGATGAAGCGCATCATCGACCTGGGCGGCCTGGGCGAGGTGTGCCATCTCTCCTTCGAGCGCCTCGGGATGGGACGCATCAAGCGCGACTCGAACGTGTGGTGGAACTCGGCGCCGCACGACCTCTCCATCCTCCTCTACCTGGTGCCGCGCCGGGTGCTGCACGTCCGCCTGCACGAGCACTGCTACCTCCAGCCGGGCGTCGCCGACATGGCCGTGGGCGACCTCGAGCTCGAGGGCGGCGTCTCGGCGCACATCTACCT
The DNA here is from genome assembly GCA_046744245.1 of Thermodesulfobacteriota bacterium. GTDB lineage: Bacteria > Desulfobacterota > Binatia > DP-6 > DP-6 > DP-6. The sequence continues at coordinate 2,641 of JBKPBB010000047.1, read as the reverse complement.
GAGCTGGCTCCACCCCGAGAAGACCGCCACCGTGACGGTCATCGGGCGCGAGCGCATGCTCGCCTACGAGGGTCGCTTCGAGAAGCGCGGCCTCACGCTCTACGACTACGATATCGAGCGCTCGAACGGGAACGGCGAAGACGCGAGCGCCGCGCCGATCATGCCGATCCGCCACTTCGCGGCGTGCCGGCTCGAGCTGCCGGCCGCCGCCGAGCCGCTCGCGCTCGCCGCCGAGCACTTCGTCGACAGCATCCGCAACGGCACGGAGCCGCTCACCAGCGGCGCGCGCTCGCTCCGCGTCGTGGAAGTGCTGGAGGCGGCCGAGCATGCAGCAACTCGCGGCGGTCGATCCACCTGACGCGCCGGCGCTGCCGCCGGCTCGCCGGATGTGGGTCCGGAGCGCCGCGGCGCTCGCGGTCGGCGCCCTCATCCTGGGGCTCTTCATCTACAACTCCGATCTCGAGGCGATCCAGGAGTACATGGGCACGCTCGGCTGGCTCTCGCCGCTCGTCCTTCTCCCGTACCTGATCGTCAACATCTTCGACACGCTCGGCTGGCGCTGCACCCTGCCGCCCGCCGTGGCGGCGCGCGTCCCCTTCGTCTCGCTCTACCTGACGCGCATGGCGGGCGAGGCGGTGAACAGCCTCACCGTGGCGGTCGGGGGCGAGCCCGTGAAGGCGCACCTCCTGCGCGCCTTCGGCGTGTCGGGCTCGGACGGGCTCGCCTCGGTGGTGATCGCAAAGACGGCGCTCACCGTCTCGCAGATCGCCCTCGTCCTGATCGGCATCGCGGCGCTCTTCGACCGGCTCGAGCGCCGCGCGCTGGGCGCGGTCTGGCTCGCCTTCCTCGTCGTGGTGGCGATCGGCTTCGTCATGTTGATGGTCCGCGTGCAGCGCCGGGGGCCGGTGGTCACGGTGTGGGGATGGCTCCGCCGCCTCGTCCCCCGCGCCGCCTTCGTGGCGCGCCTCGAGTCGCGCGCGCAGGCGATCGACGCGCGCCTGGCCGAGTTCTACCGCCACCAGGGCCCCGCCTTCCGGCGCGCGACCCTCTTCCACCTCGTCGGCTGGCTGCTCGGCGTGGTCGAGGTGTGGGGGATCATGGCGCTCATCGGGAAGCCGATCGCGTGGCGCGACGCGCTCATCATCGAGGCGTTGGCGCAGCCGATCCGCGCCACTTCGCTCCTGATCCCGGGCGCCCTCGGGACGCAGGAGGTGGGCGGCGCCGCGCTCTGCACCTTCCTCGGCATGACGGAGGGGATGGGCGCGACCCTCTGGCTGCTCCGGCGCGGCCGCGAGTTCGTCTTCGACGGCGTCGGCCTGCTGTACTGGGGGCGGCGGGCGGCCGCGCCCGTGCGCTGACGTGACCACGCGGCAGCTCGGGCGGCGCGGGCTGGCCGTCTCCCGGCTCGGCCTCGGCCTGGCGGCCGTCGGCCGCCCGGGCTACATCAACCTGGGTCGCGCCCACGACCTGCCGGCCGCGCGCACCCCCGAGGCGCTCTACGCGCGCACGGCCGAGCTGCTCGACGCCGCCCGTGCCGCCGGCATCCGCTACCTCGACGTGGCGCGCAGCTACGGGCGCGCGGAGGAGTTCCTGGCGCGCTGGCTCGGCGAGCGCGCCGTGGCGCCGGGCACGTTCACCATCGGGAGCAAGTGGGGCTACCGCTACACGGCGGGTTGGCGCGTGGACGCGCCCGTGCACGAGGAGAAGGAGCTCTCGCTCGCCCGCTTCACGGCGCAGCTCGCCGAGACGCGCGCGCTCCTCGGCGCACACCTCGACCTCTACCAGATCCACAGCGCGACCGCCGAGTCGGGTTGCCTCGAGGACACCTCACTGCTGCGCGCCCTGGTGGAGGGCCGCCGTGCCGGCGCCTATCGCGCCGTCGGGCTCACGCTCTCCGGCCCCACCTCGGCGCGCGCCCTCGAGCAGGCGCGGGCGGCCCGCGCCGACGGCGAGCCCGTCTTCGACGTCGTGCAGGCGACCTTCAACTGCCTCGAGCCCTCGCTCGCGGCTCCCCTCGCCACCGCCCACGACGCCGGGCTCGGCGTCATCGTGAAGGAGGCGCTCGCCAACGGGCGCCTCACACCGGCCAACACCCGCCCGGAGGACGCGAGCCTGCTGGGCGCGCTCGGCGAGACGGCCGGCCGGCTCGGCTGTGGCATCGATCAGCTCGCGCTCGCCTTCGTGCTGGCCCAGCCCTTCGTCGACGTCGTGCTCTCGGGCGCCGCGACCACCGCCCAGCTCGCCTCGCACCTGGGCGCGCCGTCGCTCGCCCTCGACCCCGAAACGTCCGGCGCGCTGGCCACCCTCGCCGAGCCGGCGGCCCGCTACTGGGAGACGCGCAGCACGTTCCGCTGGAGCTGAGCGCCCCCGGGGTCGCCTCGTCATGCGTTCCGCGAGGGCGGATCCCGAGACGTCTTGACGCCTGTTTCAGCTTTCTGGGATAGCTCGGGAAAGTCACGCGCGGGAGTCGAAGCCAATGGCCTACAGTGACATCATCTATGACAAGCGCGAGGCGATCGCGACCATCACCCTCAACCGGCCGCAGGTGATGAACGCCTGCACCATGAGGACCTATGAGGAGATCACCGAGGCGCTGCAGGATGCGGAACGCGACGACGCGATCCGCGCCGTGGTGCTGACC
>JBKPBB010000445.1:0-4067 GCA_046744245.1 Thermodesulfobacteriota bacterium | reverse complement strand
CGCCCGCGCCCGCTCCGCGTCCGGCACGTGGTCGCTGTGGCAGGCGTGCTTCCCGTCGACGACGGGCAGCGCCGCGCCGCGCTGGCGCAGCAGCTCGCGTCCCTCCTCGCCCACGCCCGGGCTCCGCTGCGCCCGTCGCTCCGGCTGGAAGCCCGCGTCCTTGCCGCTCGCGAACGCCTGGATCTCCTTCGAGATGCGCATGCTGCACCAGTCGTGGCCGCACATGGCGCAGAAGTCGGTGTCGACCTCCAGGTCCTCGTCGTGGAGGGCGCGCGCCGTCTCGCCGTCGAAGGCGAGCTCGAACTGCCGGGGCCAGTTGAGCGCCGCGCGGGCGCGCGAGAGGTCGTCGTCCCACGCGCGCGCGCCCTGGACGCCGCGGGCGACGTCGCCGGCGTGGGCGGCGATCTTGTAGGCGATGCAGCCGGCCTTCACGTCCTCGGCCTTGGGGAGCCCGACGTGCTCCTTGGGCGTCACGTAGCAGAGCATCGCGGCGCCGGCGCGCGCGGCCTCGGTCGCGCCGATGGCGCTGGTGATGTGGTCGTAGCCGGGGAAGGCGTCGGTCACGAGGGGGCCGAGGACGTAGAAGGGGGCATCGTCGCAGATCTCCTGCTCGATGCGCATGTTCCACGCGATCTGGTCGAGCGGCACGTGGCCGGGACCCTCGACCATCGCCTGCACGCCGGCCTCGCGCGCGCGCTGCACGAGCTCGCCGAGCGTGCGTAGCTCGGCCAGCTGGGCCGCGTCGCTCGCGTCGGCGAGGCAGCCGGGGCGGAGCCCGTCGCCGAGCGAGTAGGTGACGTCGTACTCGCGCATGATGGCGCTGATCTCGTCGAACAGCTCGTACATCGGGTTCTGCCTGCCGTGCTGGATCATCCACTTGGCGAGCAGCGAGCCGCCGCGCGAGACGATGCCGGTCACGCGCGGGCCGACCAGCGGGAGGTGCTCGTACAGCACGCCGGCGTGGATGGTGAAGTAGTCGACGCCCTGCTCGGCCTGGCGCTCGATCTCCTTCAGGATGACGTCGTAGCTCAGGTCCTCGATCGCCCGGCCGACGATCATGCTGTAGATCGGCACGGTGCCGATCGGGATGGTCGCGTGGTCGATGATCGCCTGGCGGCAGGCGGCCAGGTCGCCGCCGGTCGAGAGGTCCATCAGCGTGTCGGCGCCGTACTTCTGCGCCCACTCGAGCTTCTCGACCTCCTCCGCGGTGCCGCTGGTCACCGGCGAGGCGCCGATGTTGGCGTTGATCTTGGTGGTGATCATGCGCCCGATGCCGGTGGGATCGAGGCGTCTCGGCGCACGCTCGCCGCAGAGCACGCTCGGGTCCCTGATCACCGCCCAGCGCTGCGCGACGGTCTGGTTGACCCAGAGACGCGCCTCGGCCGCCGCGCCCGGGTGACCGACCGCGGCGTCGGGATAGGTGCGGCCCTGGCCGTTCACCGGCGCCGCGCCGGCGCTGCCCGCGAGGTGCCGCTTGTTGGCCGGGATGACGAGCCGCCCGCGGGCCACCTCGTCGCGGATGAACTCCGGCCGGGCGCACTCGCGCTGCGCCACCCGCCGCATCTCCCCGGTGATCAGGCCCTTCCGGGCCGCTTCGAGCTGTGTCATGTCGCGCTTCCCTCCGCCGGCATTACCCGGGTCAGGTTCGAGGGGTCAGCAGGCTCGCCCTGCTTTCTCAGCCGCCTCGAGCGGGGCGGCTCCCCCAGCGTCGTTCGGGTCGTGCCTCAGACCATACCCCGAGGAGGCGTCAGGTCAAGTAAGCGCAGCGGCGGCCCGTGGGCGTGTTGGGATGCCTGGGCTGCGGGCGCGCGCCCCTCTCTGCTACCGCTCGTACACGGGCGCCGGCAGCTCCGCGAGATGGCGGTGGCACATCTGGCAGCTGGTCACGCCGCGCGCGCGGGCGGCGGGGTCGAGCGCCTCGTCCACCCAGCGGCGGAAGGTGCGGTAGTTCCGGAACACGACCCGCGGGTCGGTCCCGACGCGACCCAGGTCGTAGTGCGGCGCATCGATCTCGGCGGCGAACGGGCAGGCGTGGAAGCGCCCCTTCGTGGTCAGCACCGGGAAGCAGCGCACGCAGCCGGTGCCGAGACCGTGGAAGTCGGCCTCGCGGTCGCGGTCGTACTCGAGCTCCGCTCCCGCGCCGGCGTGGAACAGCACCTTGTAGCCCTGGAAGATGCGGCCCGGGTGCGCCGCGGCCCACGCCTCGAGGCGGGCCTTCGCGTGCGGCGGCAGCGGCTCCGCGTCGCGCCCATGGTAGATCGAATAGTTGAGCACCGCCTCGCTCCGCGGGTCGCTCTCCAGGATGTCGATCAGGCGCTCGGCTTTGACGCCGTTCGAGAAGATGGTGACCAGGCCGCGGAAGCCACGTTCGCGCACGTAGCGGATCGCCCGCTCGATCTCCTCGACGTGGAGCGTCGGCTCGCCGCCGTAGAACTTCAAGTTGCCGTCGGGGGCGAGGGTCGCGAGGGCCTGGTCGAGGACGGCGGGCGAGTAGCGCTCGTACCAGCCCTGGGGCGAGCCGTTGATCGTGCACCAGGCGCAGGTCCGGTTGCAGAAGTTCCCTTCGTAGAGGTGCAGCTCGCGCAGCTCGGTGTCGCCCTCGGCGAAGTGCTCGACCGGCTCGTGGAAGAGGATCGGCCCCAGGTGCGGCGTCCGCGCCGCGTCGTTCAGGCCCCAGTCGTAGACGTTGTAGACGACCTCGTAGTCGGCGATCCGCTCGAAGGCGACGCCGGTGTGCCGGGCGACGAAGCGGAGCACGCCGCGGCGGTACTCCTCGGTCGTGCCGGCCTCGCCCGCGAAGTCCTCGGCGTACATCTTGAAGATGCGCGAGACGAAGATGCGCCGGGCCGCGTGGTCGATCCGGCAGTTCCACTCGCTGCCCAGGAACTGCTCGGCCGCCGCGCCGAGCGTCTCGCGGAGCCGCGCCCCCTCGTACGCCGCGGGCCGCATCGGCGGACAGCCGTTCGAGCCGCAGTTGATGGCGAAGTGGATGCGCGGCTCGGCGAACTGGCCACGCAGGATCTCGTGCTCGATGTCGTCGAGGCTGACGGCGCGGCCGCCGGCCACGTGGCGACGGCGTTGGAAGAACTGGCCGTCGCGCGTCTTCCACACCGAGGTGATCGGGTACTCGGCGAGGATGGCGTGGAGCGTGAAGGCGTTGTAGGCGTTCAGCCAGTAGGCGAGGCGGTCCTCTTCGGTCGGGAAGCGCGCGGGGTCGCTGTCGGGGCTCGCCGCGCCCAGCTCGGCGACCACCCGCTCGAGGAGGTCCCGGTCCTCGGCGAGGCGGGCGTAGTCGACCTTTCCCTCGGGCGTGACGACGTCGGCGAGCAGCGCGCTCCACACGTCGTAGCGGAAGGGTTCCGGCATCAGCCTTTCGCACGCTTGCGACCCGCCCGGCGCTTCCGCGGCGCGAACGTGGCAAGGAGCGTGCGCAGGTCGTCGGCGTGCTCCTCCTCCATCTTCAGGATGTTCTCGATCAGCACGCGCGTGGTGGGATCGTCGTTCCCGAGCCAGCGGGCGATCTCGGCATAGGACTCGATCGCGATGCGCTCGGCGACCAGGTCCTCGCGGATCATGTCGAGGAGCGACGCCTTCTCGTCGTACTGGGAGTGGCTCCGCTGGGCGAGGCCCTCGGGGTTCAGGTTGGGCGCGCCGCCGAGCTGCACGATGCGCTGCGCGACCCAGTCGGCGTGCTGCTGCTCCTCGTTGGCGTGCTGCAGGAACTCCTGCGCGACGGGCTGGGCGTTGATGCCATCGGCGGTGAAGTAGTGCCGCTTGTAGCGCAGCACGCACACGATCTCGGTGGCGAGCACCTCGTTCAGCACCTCGATCACGCGCGGCAGGTCGGCCTTGTAGCCGCCCGTCACCGGCCCCTTCTCGATGTGCTGGCGCGCGCGCCGGCGGATCGCAGCCACGTCGGAGACGAAGTCGCCCATGCCGAGCCCTCCCTTCCGGGGCCCCCTTAGACCGCCGTCCGGGACGTGGTTCAATCCCCCGCGGGAAGCGGCGCTCAGGCCTTCTTGGAGGCGAGATACATTGCGCCGGTCGGGGACTGGACGCCCTCCGCG
>JBKPBB010000227.1:0-1236 GCA_046744245.1 Thermodesulfobacteriota bacterium | reverse complement strand
TCCTGGGCGATCACGATCGCGGCCGCGGCCGCGATCGTGCCGATCACCGCGAGCGCGATGCCGTACTCAGCCAGATCCTGGCCTCGATCGTCGGTCACGAGGCGGGCGAGCATCTCAGTCATCTTCTCTTCCTCCCAGCGTAGCCCTACCTCTAACGGGCGGGCGACTGACGCAGCACAGCAACCTCCGTGCCTATTTCTGCGCCCGTTTCTAGGGGACCCCGCAATGCAAGCTCGCACGATCACCCAGCAGCGCCACGAACGGCCCCGCCCGACCTCGGTGCCGTGACCAGTCGCGGGCCACGGGCCCGATGAGCAAGACCGCTTCCTCGAGCTCGCGGCGGAGCGCGACTGGACGGTCTTGCAACGCCGGGCCGCTCTCGCGGCCGACCTGCCCCCCCGAGCGGCGGCGGGCGAACCGAGCCTCGGTGCGCTGGGCTTCATCCTCCACGCCGCGGCGCACGTCGAGAAGGCGACCCCCTCGAACGGCACCCCTTACAGCCAGCGGAACGTCAACCGGGACATGAAGCGGGTGCTCAAGCTCGCGAAGCTCCCCGCCCACTTCTCCCCGCACTGCCTGCGGCACACGTTCGCGACGCTCCACCTCATCGACGGCTCTGACCCGCTCTGGGTGAAGCAGCAGCTCGGGCACAAGTCGGTCGCCTTCACGGGGATGGTCTACGGACACTGGCTGAGGAAGCGCGACCAGCGGGCGGCGGCGCGGCTGGCGGAGGCCGTGAGGAAGGCCGTCGGGGGCTTCTGCCTAGATTAGTTCGCTCTCAAGAGGCGGATGCTCTACCGACTGAGCCAACGGCTCGTGGACCGTAGAAACGGTCGGCGCGCCGATAGCCCGAACGAGCCACGAAGGCGCTGGTGACAGGGGACGACCGATGGCGTCAGGACGGTGGTGCTCGGCAACGGCCGCTGGGCAACTTTCCGTAGACGGTTCTGCAGGCGTTCGACTAGGGAGCGAGGGCGCCGTCGAGGTGGACACCGGCGCTCAGGCCGCGGCGCCGATCAGCCGCTCGAGCTTCTGGCGCACGAGGTCCGGGTCGACGACGGGCTTGGCGAGGTAGTCGTCGCAGCCGATGGCGAGCGCCTTCTGCTCGTCGCCGGCCATCGCCTGCGCGGTGAGGGCGATGATGCGCACGCTGTCGCCGCCGTCCATCTCGCGGATGCGCTTGGTGGCCTCCCAGCCGTCCATGACCGGCATCTTCAGGTCCATGAAGATCAGGTC
>JBKPBB010000326.1:0-13895 GCA_046744245.1 Thermodesulfobacteriota bacterium | reverse complement strand
AGCACGGCGGCCAGCACCATGAAGAGCGCGTTCAGGATGTTGTTGGCCGCGATGATGCGCGAGCGACGGCGCGGCTCGCTCCGCTGCTGCACGAGCGCCTGGAGGGGAACGATGAAGAAGCCGCCGAAGGCGCCGATCAGGACCAGGTCGGCGAGCACCCGCCAGTGGTGCAGGCGGCCGAGAAAGGCGAGCACGCCGATCGGCGTCCCGGCAGGCACCAGGCCGCGCGTCGCGAAGAAGAGGTCTGCGGCGAAGAGCGAGAGGCCGATCGAGCCGAAGGGCACGAGCCCGAGCTCGACCGTCCGGTTGGAGAGGCGCTCGCAGAGCATGCAGCCGAGCGCCACGCCGACCGAGAAGACGACCAGGAGGAGCGTTGCGACCCACTCGTCCCCGCCCAGCACGTGGCGCGTCAGTCCGGGGAACTGCGCCAGGAAGAGCGCGCCGTAGAACCAGAACCACGAGATGCCGAGGATGGAGAGGAAGACGGTCCGGTTCTCGCGCGCGAAGCCGACGATGCGCAGGGTCTCGCGCAGCGGGTTCCAGTCCAGGCGCAGGTCCGCCGCCGGCGCGGGCGCAGGCGGCACCCCGCGGCTCGCGAGCCAGCCGGCCCCCGCCAGGGCGAGCACGGTGGCCGAGACGGTCGCTTCGCCGCCGATCTTCACCAGCGCACCGCCGAGGATCGTGCCGAGCAGGATGGCGGCGAAGGTCCCCATCTGCACGAGGGCGTTGCCGCCGACCAGCTCGTCGGCGTGGAGATGCTGCGGCAGGATGCTGTACTTGACCGGCCCGAAGACCGCCGAGTGCGTGCCCATCAGGAAGACCACCCCGAGGAGCAGGGGCACGCTGTGGAGGTGGAGGCCGGCGGCCCCGAGCAGCATGATCCCGATCTCGAACAGCTTCACGAGCCGGATGATCCGCGCCTTGTCGAACTTGTCCGCGATCTGTCCCGCGCTCGCCGAGAAGAGGAAGAAGGGAAGCGTGAGCAGGCCGGTGCTCAGGTTGACGAGCGTGTTCTCGGAGAACACCACGCCACCCATCCGGAACGCGAACAGGATGACGAGCGCGTTCTTGAACAGGTTGTCGTTCAGGGCCCCCAGGAACTGGGTCCAGAAGAAGGGCCCGAACCGTCTCGCCCTCAGCAGCTCGAGCTGGCCCATCCGCTCCCGCGCCTCATCTCCTCTTGATCGTCACATTCTGCCCGGAGCTGGAGGCAGGTCGCATGCCACACCAGGGATGTCGTGGCAATCAAGCACGGGCCGCGGGCGCGCCGGCGTCGTGCCATGCCTCACCGATCGTCATTGAGGCTCGTGGCCCGCCCCTGAGCGCCCGCAGGCCGTACCTTTTGCCCGCCGCAGCTCTCACCCGCCCCCACCGAGCGCGCCGCTCACTCGCAGACGCACGCCCCCAGGAGGTGGTCGGACTTGCACTTGAGCCCGGCGGGACAGTCGCCGAGGCAGGCGGGAAACGGCCCGGTGCACGGAATCAACGCCGTGCTGGTCGTCGTGCTGCTCGTCGTGGTCCGCGTGGTGGTGGTGTGCGGCGGCCGCGTGCTCGTGGTGGGCGGGCGGGTGGTGCTGGTCGGGGTAGTGGAGGTGGTCGGCGGCCGCGTGGTGGTGGTCGCAGGCTCCGTGCTCGTGGTCGGCGGGCGGGTGGCGCTGGTGGTGGTCGTCGAGGTAGTCGTGGTTGACGTGGTGCTCCCCGGGCAGACGAAGAGGCGCCCGCTCTCCTGCTCGGCGGTGGCGACGGTGGCGTCCCGCAGCGCGAGCTGCCGCGTGAGATCGAGGCATGGCGGGCACATGCCCCGTGCCGTGAGCCTGCGCGCGTTGCGCTCGTAGCGCGCCTGTGCGCGCCGCTCACACGCCTCCTCGCTGAAGACCCTGATGGACTTCACGAATGCCGCCAGCTGGGGTTCGTATCCAACACCTCGCGCAACGGGTTCGTGAGCCAGCGGTCGGTTGTCGAAGACGGCGCGTGCGAGCTTCAGATGGCACAGGGTCATACCCCGTGCCAGCAGGGCGAGGCTCTTCTCGACCGAGTCCGAGCAGCGAAGGTGGTGAGCGGTGCTCGGCACGAAGCCGCCGTCTCCCGGGGACGCACTCGCCGCCGGGTCGATGGGCGTCCCCGAGGTCGCGTCGCAGTAGACCGCCCCGCTGAGCACGCCCGGTGACCCAGGAGTCAACGGCCCGGCGATGAGGGTGTTCCCGAGCTCGTGCGCGTTGACGAGCGCCGCCGGGGGACAGAGGCCTGCTCCTTCGAGCTGGCTGAGCGCCAGGTCGAACGGCGCCTTCGCCTGCGACTGGGCGCAGCGCTCCTCATCGAAGCGCGGGGGTTGCGTCGAGCCGGACCGCGGGTAGAGGATGCGGAAGGCGTTGTCGGCTTGCTGCAGCTTGCAGCGCGTCATCTGTGCGACGAGTGTGGAGAGGGCGTCGGCGAGAGTCGATTCGCAGCGCAGCTCCTCGCGGCTAGCGGGCGCACACCCCGTGTCGTCGGGCCCGAGGGGGTCACCCGGGGCAGCCAGTCCGGTCCCCGGCGTCAGGCAGAGCGCCCCGAGGACGAATGCCGCTGCGCGTCTGGTGCAGAATGGGCCTCCCGGCGCGTCAACGCGCCGGGAGCGGAAACTTGCGGGATCGGGCAACGGGGGCCGTCCTAGATCCTGCGCCCAGACGAGCTGCGGCTGAGGCAGCATCCCCGGACGCGACGGCGCGGCGGTGCGGGCGCCGACCCCGGTGGCGAGCCACCGCACGAGCACGCTCTCACTCGGCGAAGGTGTTTGCGCCTGTTCTGCACGGACGCAGCGTGCCGGCGGGCCGCGAGGGAAGGGAGAGGACCGGGCGGCAGGGTCAGGCCCGGCCCTCCCCAAGCCGCCCGGCCACTCCCGCAATCCGGCGACTGCGAGTAGCGAACGGCTCACCCCTGAATGCAGCGAGTTACACGCTGCCCGTCAATCCCGTCCTCAGGTCGTGGTTGTCCCGCTCCTGGCCTTCGGACGAAAATCAGCCCATAAACCGGCGCTCTGCCCCCGCCGGCTGGGTCTTCCGACGGGATGACACCGATTTGCGGGCCACCGCTGTCGGCCTTTGCCACCGCCGCCTTCTAAGCCCTATACTTCCCTGTCGCTCGTTCAGCATGACGGCGCGGGTGTGGCGGAACTGGTAGACGCAGCGGACTTGAGGAACACATGAGTGCTCGCCGGGAAACCGGCGATGCAGAACTGCCCAAATTCGGGGAACCCTGTCACATGGCAATCCCGAGCCAAGCCCGGCCAGATCGCGTCAGCCGGGAAGGTGTAGAGACTAGACGGGCAGCACCTAACCTCGGAGCCGATCCCGGGCACGGTGAAGGGATAGTCCAGACCGCAAACCTGACTCTCCCGGGGTCAGGGCGGCGAAAGCCGTAGCCGGTAAGAAAATCCGCGGAGCTTAACCGCTCATGGGGGTTCAAGTCCCTCCGCCCGCACTACCCTCTTTCTCGCCGTAACATCAGCAGTCCATTACCCGAGAGCAGAGCCAGATGGCACCAGCGCTTGCGACGCGCCATGCTGGCTCGCATAGTCCGCTGTAGCCATGGTCCGCATCCGCCAGAGAGGGATTCATGCCGCGCTGGCGTTCCTGCTTGTCATCCCCATGGTGCCGCGGCTGGCCCTCTGCTTGGGTACCGGCGGTCATAGTGCGATCGAGCTGCTGGGCGCCGCGTGTTGTCGATCCGAGCCGACCAGTCTCGACGGCTCCTGTGCGAGGCACTGCACGGACATTCCGCTCACGACCGTGCTCGTCACACGCGGGTCCAACGACGGCACCGGGCTGGTGGCCGCGGACCACTGGTCCCGGGGACTCGTACTGCCGTTGGGACTCTCCGGCTCCGCAGTCCCCGCACGGTTCACGCTCAGTCGCTTGAGTAGGCCACGGGTCGCGTCCCCCCCCGCATCGCATCTGCCGTCCCCCGTTCTTCGCTGCTGACCTCCGCCGCACGCTGAGACGCTGGTAGCTCGTCCCGCTCGCGTCCTCGCGGTGGGACGATTTCTCCGAGGCGTATGCGCGCGGAGCCGTCACGGCGGCGCTCCTCCGAGGGAGCGTACCGCCTGATCCGTGAGGACGGAGGTCAGCGAGGTGACACGCAGATATGTCTTTTCAACAGCGGCCGCGATGGTTGCCATGGTTCCGACAGGTCGTTCCGGCCTCGCTGCCGAGGTACGCCCGAGACAATCGTCCGCGACCCTCTCATTGGCGGATGCGCTCGCGCGAGCGCGTAGCAGCAACCCCGAGCTCCGCGCGGCGGCGCAAGAGGTGAACATCGACCTATGTGCTCCAGCTCCGCGGCGACGGCCTCGATGCCGCGGCGGCGGCCCGTCGAGGCGCAGCGATCCGGCTCCGACCCGTGCTCATGACGGCGCTCGTCGCGAGCCTCGGGTTCATTCCGATGGCGCTCTCGACCTCCCCGGGCGCGGAGGTACAACGGCCGCTCGCGACCGTGGTCATCGGCGGGCTCATCACGTCGACGGCGCTCACACTGCTCGTCCTGCCAACGATGTATGCTTGGATCGACACGTGGGAGGGACGGGCCGAGGCGCTGCCCGAATCCGTGGCGCTGGCCGACCCTGCCGCGCAATGACGATGCCAACGTGCATGGAGCGACGGCGTTCTCCGGTCCCAGAAGGGTGGTGGCGGTGGCGGCGGGATGACGCGGGCGGCATGAGCCGTGGCTTCAAAGGGACGGGGCGGCCGTGAATCCGAAGGGCGTGAGTGCCGCCCTCGGGGCGGCCGTGCTCTTCGGCCTGAGCGCTCCGTTGGCCAAGCTGCTCGTTGCCAGCACGGGACCGTTGATGCTCGCCGCGCTCCTGTACCTGGGCGCCGGCCTCGGTCTCGCCGTTGTCGCCCTCTTCGGCGCTCACGGGCGATCGGTAGACACCACGCCACGCGAGGCACCGCTCCGGGGCGCCGACGTCGTGCTCCTCCTCGCCGTGATCGCCGCGGGAGGGGTCGCGGCACCCGTGCTCATGCTCTTTGGGCTCGCGCGCGTCTCGGCTGTCGTCGGCTCGCTGCTGCTCAACCTCGAAGCGCCGCTCACGATGCTGCTCGCCGTCGGCCTGTTCGGCGAGCATCTCGGCAGGTGGGCGGCCGCTGGCGGGTTCTTGGTCGCGCTCGGTGCAGGGGTCCTGGGCTACACGCCGGGCGGCGTGCACGCGGACTGGCGGGGCGTCGTCGCCATCGTCCTCGCCTCCCTTGGTTGGGCGATCGACAACAACCTGACGCAGCGGCTGTCGCTCCGCGACCCGGTGGCCATCGCCCGGACCAAAGGGCTGGCCGCGGGCGCCTTCAGCCTGGTGCTCGCCCTGGCGGCGGGTTCGACGTTCCCCGCCCCGGGACTAATCCTGGCGGCCATGGCTCTCGGCGTCGTCAGCTACGGGCTCAGCGTGGCGCTCGCCGTCAGGGCGATGCGCACGCTCGGAGCAGCTCGGGAGTCCGCGTTCTTCGCCATGGCACCATTCATCGGCGCCGTGGCGGCCGTGCCGCTCCTCAGCGAGGGGTTCGGTCTCCGGGAGTTCGCGGCCGGCGGTCTGATGGCGCTCGGCGTATGCTTGCTCTTAGCGGAGGCGCACGAGCACTGGCATGTGCACGACGTGCTCACTCATGAGCATGCACACGTCCACGACGAACACCACCAGCACGAGCATGGCGAAGGCGACCTCAGCCGGGAGACACACGCACACGTTCATTCGCATTTGTCGCTCTCCCACGCACACCCCCACGTGTCGGACGTCCACCACCGCCACCGGCATTGACTTGTGAACGCTCACCAGACGGCGGGCCCATTTCGGCCCACAAGAGACCGCTTCAAAACCGATTACCTACGTACGACTTGCACAGTCGCTTACACAGTGACACGTTTCTCCGGAGGAAATGCTCGTGAATCCCGATAGTTAACACCAGCCGAGAAGCACTTAAAATCCGTCGGGGGTCACCCCCCGTGGGAGTTCGAGCCTCCCTCCCGGCATTGACGACCAACAACCCGACGATGGGCCTCCCGGTCCCGGCGGCGCCGATGTCGGAGCCCGAGAGCCGAGCGCGCGGCCGCCCCGCATGGCCGCCGTCGGCGACACTCGCGTCCCTTTCACCACGACGCTCCGCAGAGGGGGGGTGATCGGCGGCCGGCTCGGGACGCCCGCGAGCTACGAGCTGGCGTCGAGCTCGCGTAGCGCCGCCCCGCTGCGGGGGCTGTTGCGGGGGTGCGATCCGGCGCGACGCACGTCGCGGGAACGGGGGCGTCGTCGCCTATGAGGCGTCCGAACGAAACGGCCGGTCACGCCCATCGCTCGCCGGCGCCGAATCGAAGCGGAGACGACGCCCCCGCTCCCGCGGACCGCAGTCTCGGGTCGCTCCTAGTAGAGGCGCGCGCGCGCAGTCGCCGCGACGGGCGGGTGGACGGGCACCGTCTGACCGCGCTGCCGGAAGTCCGAGAGTGCCTTCTTCGTCATCTCGAGGTTCGAGTAGACGGCGTCCTTGTAGTGGCCGTAAGACCCCTTCTTGAACTCCGAGACGATCTCCTCGATCCCGCTCTGCATGGACATCTCCGCCTCGAAGCCTAGCTCGCGACGGATCTTCTCGAACGAGCCGGCGTAGTTCCGCGGGTCCTTCGACGCCATCTCGACGATCTCGACGGGGCGCTCGCGCGACACGACCTTTTGGACGAGCGCGGCGAGCTGGCCGATCGTCATGTTGAGCCCGCGGTCGCCCACGTTGAAGACCTGCCCGCGCATGCGCTCGGGGTTGGCCTCGAGCGCGGCCACGATCCCCCGCGCGAGGTCCCGCACGTGGACGAAGGGCCGCCACTGGCTCGGCCCCATGAGCGTGATCTTCCCGTCCACCATGGCTTGGGCCGTGAAGAGGTTCGCCACCAGATCGAAGCGCGGGCGCCGCGAGTGGCCGAAGACCGTCGCGAAGCGGAGGATCGTGACGGAGAAGTGCTCGTCGGCGCAGAGGAGGAGCTCGCGTTCGCTGTCGACCTTGCTGCGCGCGTAGAGGGAGACTGGATTGACCGCGCTCGTCTCGTCCACCTCGGCGGTGTTGATCCCGTACACCGAGCAGCTCGAGGAGAAGATGAACCGCCGCACGCCGAAGGCTCGCGCGGCCTCCTTGACCTGGTGCGTCGCGGTCACGTTCTCGTGCCACGTGAAGCTCTCGTCGAGCGCGCACGCCGGATCGCCCACGAGACCCGCGAGGTGCACGACGGCGGACGCTCCCTGCATGGCCTCGACCAGCTTGACGACGTCCGTTGCGTCGCCCGGGATGAGCTCGAAGCGCGGGTTCGCGAGGAAGTCCTGGAGCGGCTTCTGGCCGAACATGAGCCGATCGAGGACGCGCACGCTCCGGCCCTTCGCGAGGAGCTGCTCGACGACGTGGGTGCCGATGTAGCCGCCGCCGCCCACCACGAGGACGGGACCGTGGGCGTTGCCGTTGCGCGACATCGCCCGGACCTTGCGCCTGAGGAAACCCCCAGGGGCGATCACCACATTACCCGACATGACGATAAGCGGATCCATCAGAGAAGGCTCCTAGCTCGAGGGGGCATTCCCATCACCGCTGCCCCTCGAGCAGTGCGGCTGTGCTCTCCATTTGCTCGCCCGGCGCGTGCCATCCGAGAATCGCCGCCGCCGTGCGCGCGATGAGACGAACATCCAGGCCGAGGCTTCGCTGCCGCACGTAGGCGCGGCTCAACGCGAGCTTGCGCGGAAGGATCTCGTGTACGTACAGCTCCTCGGCGTTTGCGCTCCGTGCCAGCAAGGTCTCCTCGTCGCGAAAGATCACCGACGCGAGATCCGTGATTCCCGGCCGCACGGCCAGAAGCTCCTGGTACGCCTCGGCGAACATCTCGACGTAGCGCGGTACCTCGGGTCGCGGCCCGACGAAGCTCATCTCACCGCGCAGGACATTGACGAGCTGGGGCAGCTCATCGAGCTTCCAGCGACGCAGCACGCGGCCGACGCGCGTGACCCGTGGATCGCCCGCGCTGGTGATGAGGGGGCCCGGATCCGAGCTGATCCTCATCGTGCGGAACTTCAGGATGTCGAACGGCCTGCCCCGGAGCCCGACGCGCGCCTGGCGAAAGAGGATCGGCCCGGGTCCGCTGCAGCGGACGGCCAGTGCGACCGCGGCGAGCAACGGGCTCAGCACCAGGACGAAGATGCCTGCCGCCACGGCTTCGAAGCCGCGCTTGAGCTGATCGTACCTCATTCGTGCCCGCGAATCCGTCATGCAACGGCGAACCTCCGTTTGCGCGCCTGCTGCGCGGTGGCGCGGACGGCCGCGATCACGCGTTCCACGTCGGCGTCGCTCATACCCGGGAAGATCGGCAGCGAGACGAGCCGTTGCCACTCCCGGTAGGCCACCGGGAACTCTTCCGCGCGGTACCCGTAGCGGTCGGCGTAGTAGGGCTGCATGTGCAGCGGGCGCCAGTGAACGCTCGTCCCGATACCGCGGGCCGCGAGCATGCGAATGAACTCGTCACGGTCGATCGTCAGGCGGTCGAGGTGGAGGCGGATCGGGTAGAGGTGCCAGGCGTGCCGGCGGTCCGCCTGCTCGCGCGGAGTCTCGACCTCCTCGAGATCGTCGAGCTCCGCGGTGTAGCGCAGCGCGATTGCCGCGCGCCGCGACCGGAAGCGGTCGGCCCTGGCGAGCTGCCGGAGCCCGAGGGCGGCCGCGAGGTCCGTCATGTTGTACTTGAAGCCGGCGGCCGTGATCGCATAGTCCCAGCTGCCTCCGGCGCGGAAGCGCCCCCACGCGTCGTGCGACATCCCGTGGAGGCTGAGGGTGCGGATGGTCTGCGCGAGCGCCAGGTCTGCCGTCGCCGCCATGCCGCCCTCGCCCGTCGTGATGGTCTTGTTCGCGTAGAACGAGAAGCAGGCCACATCGGCGAGCGCCCCCACGCGGACCCACCGGCCGGTGTCGGGATCGCATACCGCGGCCGGCAGCGCATGCGCAGCGTCTTCGACGACGAAGCAGCCGGCCGCGCGCAGGCGCCGCGCGAGGCACGGCATCGACGCCATCTGGCCGCCATAGTGCATGGGGATCCCTCCCACCACGTCCGTTGCCCGGCCGAGCGCGCTCTCCACCGCCGCTGGATCCATGCACAGGGTCTCCGGCTCCACGTCCACGAACACGGGCCGCGCGTCGAAGTAGGTGATCACCTCGGCCGTCGCGGCGAAGGTCAAGGTCGGCACCAGGACGGCCTGACCGCGCTTGAGCCCGAGCGCGGCCAGGGCCAGGTGGAGCGCCGCGGTGCAGGAGTTGACCGAGACCGTATGCGCCGCGCCCACGTAGCGGGCGAAGGCCGCCTCGAACTCCTTCGCCCGGGGTCCGGTGGTGAGCCACCCCGAGCGGAGCACCTCCACGACGGCGGCGATGTCGCCGTCGTCGATCTCAGGCCGAAAGAACGGTACGCTGGTCATGTGATTGCTCCCAGGAGACGGGAAGCGCGCGGCCGGCGGCACCCAGCAACGAGGCGTAGACCTCGGCCAGGCGCGCGACGATCGCGGCCTCGTTGAACTGCCTGTGCACGCGCTCGGCCGCGGCCGCGCCCAGCCGGTTCCGCAGGGCGGGATCCTCGAGCAGGCGGACGATGTGCGCGGTGGTCTGCTCGAGATCGCCGGGCGGCGCGAGAAGACCGCTCTTCCCGCTCCGCACGACCTCGCGATTGCCCTTCACGCGCCAGGCGACGACCGGGATGCCCGCCGCCATGGGCTCCAGGAGGCCCCGGGCGATGCCCTCCTTCCAAGAGAGGAGCACCGCCACGTCGACGTCCTCGAGGAGGACGCTCACGTCCTCCCGGTAGCCGGCGAACTCGGTGGCGGAGGCGATGCCGAGCTCCGCTGCCTCTCGCTCGTACTGCGAGCGGAGCGCGCCGTCGCCGATCAGGCGGAGCCGCGCCTGCGGACACACGGCGCGGACTCGGGCGAAGACTCGCAGCAGGTCGTGATGGTTCTTCACCGGCTCGAACCGAGCGATGCAGGCAATGACGCGCCCGGGGCCGGAGTGCCTTCGAGCAAGCCGAGCGAAACGCGGCACGTCGATGCCGTTGCCGACCAAGCGAGACCGAACGCCGCGCCACCGGCGAACGGCCTGCAGGTCCTCGCGGTTCTGCGTGAGGAGCATATCGGTGAAGGCCGCCAGCGCACGCTCCGTCGCCCACGAGAACAACCTCGCGGGCAGCCGCGAGCCCTCGTGGAAATGGAACCCATGGACCGTGTGGACGACGACCGGTACGCCGGCCGCCCGCGCGGCGACCCGACCCACGGCCCCGGAGACGGAGCTGTGGGTGTGAACGAGGTCGGGCGCGAGGCTCCGGAACAGGCGCGTGAGACGCCAGGTCGCGCGGGCCAGGGCCCCGGGCTCGAGCCCGCGCGGCGTATCGACGACCGCGACGGGAAGACCCTGGGCCCGGAGGAGCTCGACGTGGTCGCCGGCGCTGCAGACGATCCAGTTCTCGATCGCGGGTGGCCGATGAAAATGGCGCACTCGATCGACGAGGATCTCCTTGGCGGCGGCGGCCGTATTGATCACGTCGACGATGCGAAGCTTGGGTGCAACTCTCTCGTGGAGAACCATGGTTGTCATGTGCGGTGAGGGTGATCCGAGCCGCGGAGGCGGCCCGTGGGGGTGCGTCAAATGCCCGTGCGGTGTCTGCCGGCCCACCAGTGCAGCCCGAACACGGCCCAGAGCTCCTTCGAACGATCGGCCCGTCGTGTCTCGTGCTGCCGGAAGAGGGTCTCGACGGCGTCCCGACGCACGCACGGCAGGAAGCGACCTCCGGTATCGATGACGTCCCAGAAGAGGTCCCGGAGCTCGGTGCGGAACCACTCTCCCACCGGCGGCTCGAAGCCCCGCTTGCCCCGGCGGCGGATCTCCGGCGGGAGAACGTCGCGGAACGCCCGGCGGAGCACGCGCTTGCCGCGCAGGGCGCGGATCTTCCAACGGCCCGGGATGCGGAATGCGCACTCGATCAGGCGATGGTCCAGGAACGGGACCCGGACCTCGAGGGCGTTGGCCATGCTCGAGATGTCGACCTTGGCGAGCATGTCCCCGGGGAGCCCGAGCCGGCAGTCGGTGTACAGCATGCGGTTGATCGAGTCCCCGTGGTCCAGCGCGCCGAAGCGCCGGGCTTCGGCCGCGAACAGCTCGCTCGCGGGGCGCTCGCCGCTCAGGTCCGGGACCAGCGCACGCACCTCGGCTTCTCCGCACACCTGCGCCCAGCGCGCGTAGCGTCGTCCCGTATCGGGGATGCCGCCGCCGTCCGTCAGCCGTCTCAGCTGGCGGACGGCCTCCTCGAGGCGGTTGCCGCGCCCGGACGGTCCGAGCGCCGACACCTGGGCGAGCAGCCAGATGAGCGGCCGCGGCACCCGGGCCGCGTAGGTTTCGCCCAGGTACTTCGTGTAGCCCCCGAACAGCTCGTCCGCGCCGTCCCCGGAGAGAACCACCTTCACGTGCCGGCGCGCCTCGCGCGCGATCGCGAAGCACGGCAGGAGCGACGGATCGGCGAACGGCTCGTCGAGATAGTCGAGAGCCGGCTCCAGGGCGGAGAGGATATCCATGCGGGTCAGGGGAATCTCGGTGTGTACGCTGCCGATCTGTCTCGCCACCTGCCGGCTGAAACGCGCCTCGTCGAAGACCCGATCCTCGGGGAACGTCACCGAGAAAGTGCGCAGCGGGGTGGGGCTGGCCGCCGCGGCGAGACAGCTGACGACGGAGGAATCGATGCCGCCACTCAGAAAGGCGCCGACCGGGACGTCCGCCACCAGGTGCTCGCGAACCGCGGTCGTGAGCAGGGAGCGGAGCTCCTCCTCGGCGCCCGCCTCCGAACGGTGCGCGACGCCGGGCTGCCAGTCCCAGTACGGGCGTCGCCGCACGCTCTCACCCTCGACGATCAGGAGCTCTCCGGGGGCGACGCGCTGGACGTCCTGGTAGATCGTGTCGGTGCGAGGCACGTATCCACAGCTCAGGTAGTGGCGCAGCGCGCCGGGGTCGACCCGACACTCCGTCAGCCCGGCGGCGACGAGCGCCTTGATCTCGGATGCGAAGCCGAAGCCCCGACTTCCACTCGCGTAGAAGAGCGGCTTGATCCCGATTCGGTCGCGGGCGAGCACGAGACGCCTGGCCGCTCGGTCCCAGATCGCGAGCGCGAACATGCCGTGGAGCCTCGCGATGGCGTCGGGCCCCTCGTCCTCGTAGAGATGGACGATCGTCTCGCAGTCACTCGCGGTCTGAAAGCGGTGACCGCGCGCCTCGAGCTCCGCGCGGAGCTCCCGGTAGTTGTAGATCTCACCGTTACAGACGACCCTCACCGACCCAGTCTCGTTCACGAGCGGCTGCGCGCCGCCGGCCACGTCGATGATGGCCAGCCTGCGGTGTCCGAGCGCGGCCTCGCCGTCGATCCAGCGTCCCTCACCGTCCGGCCCGCGGTGGGCGAGCGCCGCCGTCATGCGGCCCACCAGCTCGGCCGTGTCGGGACGGGGCCCGGCGGTGATCAGACCTGCGATTCCACACATGGTACGACTCCATAGACGGGTCGCGTCCGGCGCTCAGCGACCCGAGCGCCTGCACGCCACCGCATGTAGACGTGGGGCAGCGCCACCGTCAGCGCGATGACGAACCAGAAGTGTCGTTGCCGCAACCCGTAGTTCAGCATCCCGTACATGAGGATCGACGCGTAGGAGACGAGCAGCGCTTGCGCGGCCATGAGGGCGTCCGGGTCGCGAGCGCGCCAGGCCCACTGCAGAAACCTGAAGGTCCTCAGCATGGCATCGGCCAGCAGCGCGAGCATGATCAGGCCGCCGATGGCCCCCGTCTCGCCGAGCACTCCGAGATACGAGTTGTGCATCTCCTGAGCCTTTCCGCCCGGCACAACCCGAGGGACCCACGCGGCGAAGCCACCCGGCCCCACCCCGACGAGCGGGTGCTCGGCAAAGACCGTGTAGAAGGTCTGGAGCTGGTCCGCCCGCCCCCGGCTGAGCTCGTCCAGCTCCAAGTTGTCTTCCTGGACGTACGAGAAGGACCGCCGAATGCCGTACGGCAGCTCGTCGAGATGCTTTCCCAGCACCTGCCACGCGGACCCGGCGAAGAGAACCGCCGCACAGGTCCACACCAGGGCGAGCCTCGGCGACGCGAACAGGAGCATCAGCCAGACCGACAGAGCGGCGATGACGACGCCCGCACGGCTCCCGCTGCCCACCACGCCCGCGAACCCCACCAGGACGAGCGCGCCATAGAGGACGCGGGCGCTTCGCGACGCGGCGCGGCTGAACATCCTGGCGCAGAAGAACGGGATGACCGCGACCACGAAGGACTGAAGCTGGTTGATGCCATGGAAGAGGCCGGCGACCCTCCCGTCCTGCACCAGGAGGTTGTTTATGTTGCCGCGCCACATGAGCAGCGTCCCCACTCCGCCGGCCACGCATCCCACGACGCCGGCTCCCTCCCAGGCGGTCAGGGTGCGACGCAGTCGGTCGGGGCTGCCGAGCAGCTGGCAGATCAGGACGAGGGACAGACACAGCCAAAAGTTCGTGGCGAGCTCGATCAGCGACTCCGTGCCGGTCTCGCCCAGGGCCGCGGAGGCGACATTCGCCACACAGAAGGCGAGGAGGAGCATGATGATGCGGCGGCCCTGGCGGTCCGAGACGCGGCTGCTCGAGCCGGTTCCGTTGAGCAGGGCCCCGACGGCGGTGAGCAGCAGGACGGGATCGGCCAGGGTCAGCTTCTGCAGCACGATGGGCCCCTCGTCCTGGGGATAGCCCGCGAGGTCGGCCATCGTCTTCGTCACCGGGAGGAGCAGCACCCAGAGGCACAGGCCCGTGAATGGGTATAGAAATATCCGCGTCGCGATGAAGAGCACGGGGACTCCCACGATCA
>JBKPBB010000373.1:0-5794 GCA_046744245.1 Thermodesulfobacteriota bacterium | reverse complement strand
GGGCAGTCCTGCTCACCCGGCACACCATGTCCGCCGAACGAGATCTGCCTCGCGGAGTGCCCGCCTCCCACCGGCATGTGCTTCGATACCATCACGCGGCAATGCACCGGCGAAGTGTGCTCACCCGCTCAGCCCTGCTCGCTGCCGAACGAGTTCTGCACGCCTCGCTGTCCTCCGCCGCCCCCGCCCTCGACGACCAGCACCACGCTACCCGGTGAGACATGTCAGACCGATGCCGAGTGCGACGACGGGAATCCCTGCACCCTGGATCGCTGCGTCAAAGGCGCGTGCATCCACGAGTGCCTCTGCGTCACTCCCGAGGGCGCATTCACGTGCTGTCCGGGCCCCGCCGCGCTCTGCCCGCCACCGCCCACGACCTCGACGACGGTTCCTGGTCCTCTGACGTGGTTCTATACGTGTGGCGATCCCGTGTGTCGCGGGCATACGGCGCACGCGGGTGTGCCCCCGTGCTCGGCTGGCGAGGTCGCCGGCGCGTCCTGCTCCCCCGCGGGCGCGACCTGCGATCCCGGCGACGGCTGCAACCGGCTGCTCGTGTGTGCGACCAGTGACCCGACGCACGGCGGCATGTGCCCGATCTCGCGCCGCGCGTACAAGGAGAACATCCGGTATCTCGGCGCGGCAGACTTGCGGCGCCTGCACGACGAGCTGATGAAGTTCCCGCTCGCGACGTATCGCTACAAGGGACCGCAGGTGTGCTCTCAGACTCACCTCGGCTTCGTCATCGACGACATCGAGCCGAGCGAGGCCGTCGATGCCGGGCGGGAGATGGTGGACCTCTACGGCTACACCAGCATGGCGGTCGCGGCGCTGCAGACCCAGGCACGGGACATCGAGGCGCTGAAGCGGGAGGTGGCGGACCTGCGGCGACAGCTGGCACGACGTAGCAAATCGACCAGATAGTCTCCCCTCACCACGCGAGCCACACGCCCTCGACGCGCGAGGGCCGCAGCGGATGCAGCTCGTAGCCGCGCACGCGCGGGTGGCGCACGGCGGAGCCGGCGGGGTGGAAGAGCGGCACCCAGGGCGCGTCCTGCATGATCTTCACCTCGGCCTCGTGGAAGAGGCGGAAGCGGCGCGCGGAATCGAGCAGCGGATCGGCCTCGTCGAGGAGGTGGTCCACCTCTCGGTTCGAGTAGAAGGTGTTGTTGTTGGTGTCGCGGCTGCGCGAGTGGAGGAGCACGGTCAGGAAGTTCGACGGGTCGGGGAAGTCGGCCTCCCAGCCGAGGAGGAAGAGCGGCACGATGCCGGGGTGGCGGACGGCCTCGATGAGCGCCGGGAAGTCCACGGGCTTGAGCGCGAGCCGCACGCCGATCTGGCGCAGGTCCTCCTGCATCGACTGCGCGAGCCGCATCGAGCCCTCGTCGCGTGAGGCCCAGAGCGTGGTGGCGAAGCCGGCCGCGAGCCCGGCCTCGTCGAGGCGGCTCCGGGCCGCGGCCGGATCGTGCGGGTATCCGGGCACCGGCTCCGCGCCCGGCATGTCGGGCGGCAGGATGCCGGTCGCGATCACGCCCTGCCCGTCGATCAGCTCGAGGAGGCGGCGCTTGTCGATGGCGAGGTTCATCGCCTGGCGGACCGGGATGCGGTCGAAGGGCGCGAGCTCGCAGTTGAGGCCCAGGTACTGGGTGCGGAGCGTGGTGCGGCTCAGGATGAGCGGCTGGTAGCGGGCGTCCGCCAGCACGCGCTGGAACTCCGCCGACGGAATGCCCGCCAGGTCGACCTCCCCCCGCTGGTACTTGAGCCAGGCGAGCTGCGGGCTCACGCCGATCGTCACCTCGACCGCGTCCAGGTACGGACGCCCGGCGCGGAAGTAGTGCGGATTGCGCGCGAGGCGCAGCCGCTGCCCGTACACCCAATCCTCGAGCACGAAGGCGCCGGTGCCGACCGGGTGGCGCGTGAAGTCCTCGTCGCCATAGCGCTCGGCCGCCTCGCGGTCGACGACCGCGGCGAACGGCATGGTGAGCTTGTGGAGGAAGAGCGGATCGACCGCGGTCAGATCGAACTCGATGCGGTCGGGTGCGGGCGCGCGGATGCCGCGCACCTCGTTCGCCCTCCCGGCAATGTAGTCCTTCGCGCCCTCGATGCCGTGGAAGAACTCGGCGCCCTGGGAGTGGATGGCGGGTCGGAGCAGGCGCTCGAGTGAGTATTTGACGTCCGCGGCGCTCATGGGCCGGCCGGTCGAGAAGGCGACGTCGTGGCGGAGCGCGAAGCCGACGTGTCGTCCGTCGGGGCTGATCGTCCAGGACTCGGCCAGCTCGGGCACGACGTTCGTCCCCGCGTCGTAGTCGACCAGGGTGTTGAAGATCATCTGCTCGAGGCCCCAGGAGGCCGTGTCGTAGCCCTTCGCGGGATCGAGCGTGCGCGGGTCCTCGCTCGAGGCCTCGCGGAGCACCCCACCCTGCCGTGGCGGCTCCTCGCCGTCTGCCGGCCCCGACGGCGGCGGGTCGAGCGGAACGGCACAGGCGGCGGCGAGCACGCCGACCAGGACGAGCCACGCGGGCCGTCTCACGTCCGCCGCTCGCCGATCAGATCGATCAGCCCGTAGCCGATCAGGTTGAAGCCGATGACGGCGAGCGCGATCGCCACCCCCGGCGCCACCACCAGCCAGGGGGCAACGGCGATGTAGGTCTGGGCGTCGCTCACCATGCGCCCCCAGGACGGCGTCGGCAGCGGCACGCCGAGCCCCAGGTACGAGAGCCCGGCATCCACCACGATCGCGCCCGACATGCCGAGCGCGGCGAGCACTACCGCGCCCGGCAGCACGCCGGGCAGGAGGTGGCGGAGGATGATGCGCGCGTCGGAGGCGCCGAGCGCGCGCGCCGCCGCCACGTAGTCGCGCTCGCGGAGGCTCAGCACCTCGCCCCGCACCGTGCGTGCGAAGGTCGTCCAGCCGATGACGCCGATCACGAGCGGGATGGTGAGGATCGAGGGCGGGAAGATGGTCGCGAGCACGATCAGGAGGAGGAGCGACGGCATGGTGAGCACCAGGTCGACCAGCCACATGAGCGCGGCATCGATGGCGCCGCCGAAGTAGCCGGCCACCAGGCCCACGCTCATCCCGATCGCGAGGCTGACGGCCATGGCGAGCCCACCCACGAAGAGCGAGGTGCGCGCGCCGTACGCCAGCCGGGCCCACACGTCGCGCCCGAGCGTGTCCGTGCCGAGCGGGTGCGCGCCCCCGGGGCCGAGCGGCCCGCGATAGGTGGTGACCACGATCGCGTCGGGGTCGTACGCCGTGAGCCACGGCGCGGCGAGCGCGACCAGCCCGAGCGTGCCCACCAGCACGACGCCGGCCGCGAAGAGCCGCCGGCTCCGGCGGCGCGAGCCCAGCCCGGTGAGCGCGGCCTCAGGCACGCTGTACCCGCGGGTCGATCACGCCGTAGAGCAGGTCGACGACCAGGTTCGCGACCAGCACCAGCACCGCCGAGAAGAGGACCGTGCCGGCCACGAGCGGGATGTCGAGATTGAACACCGCCTGCACGGCGAGCCGGCCGAGGCCGGGCCAGTTGAACACGGTCTC
Source organism: Thermodesulfobacteriota bacterium (assembly GCA_046744245.1). Lineage (GTDB taxonomy): Bacteria > Desulfobacterota > Binatia > DP-6 > DP-6 > DP-6. The sequence goes on along the minus strand of JBKPBB010000373.1, from coordinate 2,256 downwards.
GGTGAGCACGACACCGCTCATGAGCGCGGCGATGTCGAGGCCGAGGAGCGTCACGATCGGGATGAGCGCGTTGCGCAGCGCGTGCACGAAGTAGAGGCGCGCCGGCGGCGCGCCCTTGGCGCGCGCGGTGCGGATGTAGTCGCTCGCCAGCGTGCCCCCGACGTTGGTGTGCACGAAGCGGGCGTAGAAGAAGAACTCGACGATGGCGAGCGTAATCGCTGGAAGGATGAGGTTCAGCGGGTTCGGCCGCCACCAGACGCCTCCTGATCCGTACCCACCGAGCGGCAGCAGCTTCAAGCGATAGCTGAACTCGTAGATGAGGAGGTTCCCGAGCCAGAAGGTCGGGATCGAGAGGCCGATCAGCGTCCCGAGCAAAACCGCGACGTCGATCAGCGAGCCCCGGCGCGCGGCCGTCACGATGCCCAGCACCAGCCCGAGGCAGAAGCCGAGTGCCAGGCTCGTGAGTGCCAGCCACGCAGTGGCCGGCAGACGCTCGGCGATCACGTCCGCCACCCGCCGGCCGGTCATGTAGGAGCGGCCGAGGTCGCCGCGCGCCAGGCCGGCGAGGTAGCGGCCGTACTGCACCGCGACCGGGTCGTCGAGCCCGAGGTCCTTGCGGATCGCGGCCAGCGTCTCGGGGTCGGCCTTGGGCCCGGCGATCGTCACGGCGGGGTCGGCCGGCACGACGCGCACCAGGACGAAGATGATGAGCGTCGTCCCGAGGAGGGTCGTGATGGCGCGCAGCACGCGACGGACGACGTAGCCGATCACCGCGCGTACCTCGTCGGGTCGGGCACGCCCGCGGCCGCGAAGGCGTGCTGCCGCTCGGCGCACTTGGTGCACCGGCCGCAGTGCCGGAGGCCCCGCGGGCGCGCGCAGGAGAGCGTGAGCGCGAGCGGGAGGTCGCGGCCGCGGCGGATCAGGGTGGCCTTTCCCAGGTGACGGAAGGGGGCGCGGACCTCGATGCGCGTCCCGAGCGCCCGGCTCGCCAGCCGGCCGAGGTCGGCCAGGAACGCCGGCGTCGCGTCGGGGAACGGGTTGTCGGCGAGCACCCCCAGGGCGAGCGCCGGGATGCGGTGGCGCGCGCAGTGGACGGCGCCGAGGCCGCCGAGCAGCAGGTTCCGGCCGGGAAGGTAGTTCGAGCTCGCCGCCGCACGCCGCCCCGGCACGCCGCGGCCCGAGACGCTCCAGTGCATGGCGCCATAGAGCGACGCCACGGGCAGATCGAGGCGCGCGAGCGGCGCGACGCGCCGGCCGTGGCGGGCGCGCAGCGCGGCGAGGAAGCGGGCGAGGAGCCGCTGCTCGGCGCGCTCCCAGGCGAGGCCGCAGCGCACGTAGAGCGGGTGCACTGCGTGGCGGCGGGCGAGCGTGCCGAGCAGGACGGCGCTGTCGAGGCCGCCGCTCGCAAGCACACAGATCCGCTCAGGCAATGAGACGTCCGCCGTCGACCAGGTAGACGGCGCCGGTCGTGAAGTCGGCCTCCTCGACGAGGAAGCGCACGCAGCGCGCGACGTCCTCCGGCGTCCCGAAGCGCCGGAGCGGCGTCGCCCGCACGATCGCCTCGCGCTCGGCCGGCGTCAGGTCCTCGGGGGGCATGACCGGCCCGGGCGCGACCGCGTTCACCTGCACGGCGGGCGCGAGCGCCTTGGCGAGGGCCCGGGTGAGAGAGATGACGCCCGCCTTGGAGACGCAGTACGGGAGGTAGTCGGCGTACGGGCGCTCGCCCGCCCAGTCGGCGAGGTTGACGATCCGTCCACGCCCGCGGGCCCGCATCGCCCGGCCGAGGTGCCAGGCGAGCAGGAAGGGCGCCTTCAGGTTCACGTCGAGGCTCGCATCCCAGACCGCCTCGGTCAGATCATCGAAGGGCGCGCGGAGATAGTTGGACGCGTTGTTCACCAGCACGTCCACGCCGCCCGAGCGCGCCTCGGCCTCGCGCGCGAGACGGGCCACGTCCTCGCCGCGAGCGAGGTCGCCCCCGATCGCCAGCCCACGCACCCCGAACGCCTCGATCTCGCGCACGGTCGCCGCGGCCGCGTCGGCCGAGGCGTTGTAGTGCACGATCACGTTGAGACCCCGTTCCGCGAGCGCGAGCGCGATCGAGCGGCCGATGCGCCTGGCCGCGCCGGTCACCAGCCCCCACCGGCCCCGCAGCTCCATATGGCGCGCGAGGATAGCGAAACCCCCGAGGGGGCGCTACGCGCGCGCGCCGAGCAGCGGACGGAGCGCGGCCAGCGCCGCGGGCGCGCCGGCGAGCAC
>JBKPBB010000410.1:0-6169 GCA_046744245.1 Thermodesulfobacteriota bacterium | reverse complement strand
GCCATGTACCAGAACCTCCGCCTGACGGCGGGGGCGCGGCCGCGGAAGTCGGCGGCCATCGTCGGCGAGGTGCTCGGCAAGTATCACCCGCACGGCGACCAGGCGGCCTACGAGGCGATGGTGCGCATGGCGCAGCCCTTCGCGCTCCGCTACCCGCTGGTGCACGGCGAGGGCAACTTCGGCTCGCTCGACGGGGACGCCGCGGCCGCCTACCGCTACACCGAGGCGCGTCTCACGCCGCTCGCCGAGGAGATGCTCGCCGACCTGGCGGCGGAGACGGTGCCGCTGCGCGCCACCTTCGACGCCATGCTCGAGGAGCCGACCGTCCTCCCGAGCGCCATCCCGCAGCTCCTGATGAACGGCTCGACCGGCATCGCGGTCGGCATGGCGACCAACATCCCGCCCCACAACCTGAGCGAGGTGGTGGGGGCGCTGACGGCCATGATCGACGAGCCGGACCTCGACGTGAAGGGGCTGCTCAAGCACGTGAAGGGCCCCGACTTCCCGACCGGGGGCGAGATCCTCAACACGAAGAAGGAGCTGCGCGACATCTACGAGAGCGGGCAGGGCGCCATCCGGCTCCGCGGCCAGTACCGGGTCGAGTCGCTGCCGCGCGGCAAGCGGCAGATCGTCGTCACCTCGATCCCCTACACCGTCAACAAGGCCGAGCTGGTCCTGCACATCGGGCAGGAGATCATGGCGCGGAAGCTCCCCCAGGTGCTCGACGTGCGCGACGAGTCGACCGCCGACGTGCGCATCGTCCTCGAGCTCAAGGCCGACGCGTCGCCCGAGACCGCGATGGCCTACCTCTATAAACACACCGCGCTGCAGACGAACTTCAACGTCAACCTGACCTGCCTCCTCCCCACCGCGAACCCGGCCGTGGGCCAGCCGGCGCGCGTCACCCTGCGCGACCTCTGCCGCCAGTTCCTCGACTTCCGCCTGCAGGTGGTGACCCGCCGGCTCGAGCACGAGCAGCGCCAGCTCGAGGCGCGCCTCCACATCCTGGACGCGCTCGCCCGGATCTACGACGACCTGGACCGCGTCATCCGCATCATCCGCAAGGCCGAGTCGCGCGCCGACGCCGCCCGGCAGCTGATGGCCGCCTTCAAGCTCGATCAGGTGCAGGCGGACGCGATCCTCGACATCCGCCTCTACCAGCTCGCCCGCCTCGAGATCGAGAAGATCCTCGCCGAGCGGGCCGAGAAGAAGAAGCGTCTCAAGGAGATCGAGGCCCTCCTCGCCCGCCCGCGCGAGCGCTGGAAAATGATCCGCGCCGAGCTCGCCGCGCTGGGCGAGAAGTACGGCGACAAGCGCCGCACCCAGCTCGCGGTCGGCGAGGAGCTGGCCTACGACCCCGAGGCCTACATCCTGCACGAGGATGCGACCGTCATCCTCTCGCGCGATGGGTGGCTGAAGCGCGTGCGCGAGGTGAAGGACCCGGCCTCGACGCGCCTCCGCGAGGGCGACGCGCTCGCGGCCGTGCTGCCCGGGACGACGCGCGACCGGCTCGTGCTGTTCTCGACGCGCGGCACCCTCTACGTACTGCGCGTGGCCGACGTGCCCGCCACCACCGGCTACGGCGAGCCCGTGCAGTCGCTCCTCAAGTTCGGCGACGGCGAGCGGGTGGTGGCGGCCGAGCTCCTGCGCGAGGACGGCGGGGGCGAGGCGCAGCCGGCGCTCCCGGGTCTCGAGAAGACGGCGATCCTGGTCGCCACCGCGAAGGGGTACGGCTTCCGCACCACGCCCGATCTCTCGGAGACGACGCGCGCAGGACGGCGCGTGGCGCGGGTCGGCGAGGGCGACGAGATCGTCTCGATCGAGCCGGTCACCGGTCCGACGGTGGTGGTCGCCACCCGGCGCGGCAAGATGCTCCGCTTCGCGCTCGACGAGGTGGCCGAGCTCTCCGGCCCGGGCCGCGGCGTCATCCTCATGCGCCCGAGCAAGGAAGGCGACGACCGAATCGTCGGCGCCCTCGCGCTCCCGAAGCAGGCGGGCTTCCTCGCGGTCACGCCCGAGGGCACCGAGCGCCGCTTCGACGTGAGCGACGTGCCGGCGGGCAAGCGCGCCGGCAAGGGGCAGAAGGTGGTGAAGCGCGGCGGGGTCGCGGCCCTGAAGCGCCTGGACGAGGTGGGGTGAGCGGATGGCATCGAGCTACACCGCGAAGGACATCCTGGTGCTCGAGGGCCTGGAGCCGGTCCGCCGCCGGCCCGGCATGTACATCGGCGGCGTCGACGCGGCGGGCCTGCATCATCTGATATGGGAGCTGGTCGACAACTCCGTCGACGAGGCGATGAACGGCCACGCCGACCGGATCACGGTCACGCTCCACAAGGACGGCGCCTCGGCCACCGTCGCCGACAACGGCCGCGGCATCCCGGTCGACCGCCACGCGCAGTACAAGAAGCCGGCCCTCGAGCTCATCCTGACCACGCTCCACGCGGGCGGGAAGTTCGAGGCGAAGAACTACTATCACTCGGGCGGGCTGCACGGCGTGGGCGCCTCGGTCGTCACCGCGCTCGCGGAGAAGCTGGTGGCGCGCGTGCGCCGCGACGGCGCGGAGTGGGAGCAGACGTTCTCGCGCGGCAAGCCGGCGAGCGCGCTCAAGAAGGTCGGCCCCGCGCGCGGCAGCGGCACCTCCATCTTCTTCCGCCCCGACTCGAAGATCTTCCCCGACGTGCGCTTCGACGCCAAGCGCATCGCCGAGCTGCTCGAGGCGAAGGCCTACCTGCACGGCGGGCTCACGGTCGAGTTCCACGACGAGCACGCGGGCACGAAAGCGGTCTACCGCTACGAGGACGGCCTGCGCGCGTATCTGAACAAGCTGGTCGGCGAGGCCGGGCGCAGCCCGCTCGCGGGCGAGGTGTTCACGATCCAGAAGCAGCAGGACGGCCTCCACCTCGACTGCGCGCTCGCCTGGACCGAGGCGACCGAGGAGCGCGTCCTCTCCTACGTGAACAGCATTCCCACCACGTCGGGCGGCGCGCACGAGAACGGGCTGCGCGCCGGGCTCGCGAAGGCCGTCCGCAACTACCTGACCGTCCACAACCTCGTGCCCCGCGGCGTCACCATCGCCGCCGAGGACGTGCGCGAGGGGCTGGTCGCCGTGCTCGCCATCAAGATTCCGCAGCCCCAGTTCCAGGGGCAGACCAAGGAGCGCCTCAACAACACCGAGGTGACGCCGCTGATCGACGGGATCGTGCGCAGCGCGCTCGAGAACGCGCTCAACGCGAACCGCACCACCGGCGACACGATCGCAAGCCGCGTCGTGCTGGCGGCGCGAGCGCGGAGCGCGTCACGCGCCGCGGCCGCGGAGGTGCAGCGCAAGGGCGCCGTCTCGCACCGGCTCAACCTCCCCGGGAAGCTCGCCGACTGCAGCTCGACCGACCCCTCGGAGTGCGAGCTCTTCATCGTCGAGGGCGACTCGGCCGGCGGCTCGGCCAAGCAGGGGCGCGACCGCGCCTTCCAGGCGATCCTCCCGCTGCGCGGCAAGGTGCTCAACACCGAGCAGGCGTCGACCGCCAAGGTGCTCACCAACAAGGAGCTCTCCGACATCGTCTCCGCGCTCGGCTGCGGCACGGGCAAGGACTTCGACCCGGCCAAGCTCCGCTACCACAAGATCTGCCTCCTCATGGACGCGGACTCGGACGGGAACCACATCTGCACGCTGCTGCTCACCTTCTTCTATCGCCACCTCCCCGAGCTGATCCGCCAGGGCTACGTCTACATCGCGCAGCCGCCCCTCTACCGCATCGACGCCGGCAAGGAGGTCCTCTGGGCGCGCGACGATGCGGAGAAGGAGCGCCTGCTGGCCGCGCGGAACGGCAGCCGCGGGACGCTGCAGGTGCAGCGCTTCAAGGGCCTCGGCGAGATGAACCCCTCGACGCTCAAGGAGACGACGCTCGACCCCGCGCGGCGCGCGCTCCTCAAGGTCGCGATCCGCGATGCCGCCCGGACCGAGCAGACGATCCAGACCCTCATGGGCCGCGAGGTCGCGCCGCGCTTCGAGTTCATCATGGAGCGCGCGCCGAAGGTGGACGAGGTGGACGTCTAGGGTTTCCGCGCGCCCCGGGCGGTGCTAAGCGACGGGAGCGATGGAGGGTCGCTTCGCGGGCCGGGTGGTGATCGTGACCGGCGGCGCGTCGGGGATCGGCGCCGCGACGGCGCGAGCGTTCGCAGCCGAGGGGGCCCGCATCGTCGTCGCCGACGTCGACCGCGAGCGGGGCCGGGAGGTGGCGGGCGCGACGGCCGGCGTCTTCGAGGCGGTGGATGTCGGCGACGGCCGAGCGGTGCGCGCGTTGGTCGAGCGGACGGTCGCCGCCTTCCGGCGCGTCGACGTCCTCGTCTCCAACGCCTTCGCGACCAGCGTCGGCCCGATCGAGCGCTTCGCCCTCGACGCCTGGACGCGCACGCTCGAGGTGACGCTCACCGCCGCGTTCACGGGCCTCCAGGCCGTGGCGCCGGTCATGCGCGCGCAGGGCGGGGGCGCGGTCGTCAACGTCGCCTCGATCTCGGGGCTCGGCGGCGACCGCGGCCTCGCCGCCTACAACGCCGCCAAGGCGGGCATGATCAACTTGACGCGCACCGCGGCGCTCGAGCTGGCGCCGGCGGGCATCCGCGTGAACGCGGTCTGCCCCGGGCTGATCGCCACGCCCGCGCTCGCGCGCGCGCTCGGCGGGGCGCCCGAGCGCGAGGAGCGGGCGCGCGCGGCCGTCCCCGTCGGCCGCTTCGGGCGGCGCGAGGAGGTGGCGCGCGCGATCCTCTTCCTCGCCTCCGACGACGCGTCCTACATCACGGGGACGACGCTGGTGGTGGACGGCGGCTTGACGGCGGGCACCGGGATCCCCGATCTCATGCCCGGGAGCTGACACGATGGCGAAGGACATGGTGCGCGACGAGTGGCAGGCGGTGGCCAGGGGCTGGCGGCGCTGGGAGCCGATGCTCCAGTCGTTTACCTGGCCGATGTCGCTCCGCATGGTGGCGGCGGCCGAGGTGGGCCCCGGCCAGCGCGTGCTCGACGTCGGCTGCGGTATGGGCGATCCGACGCTGCAGGTCGCCGTGCTGGTGGGGCCGCACGGCCGCGTGCTCGGCATCGACGTCGCCGAGGGTATGATCGCGACCGCGCGCGAGCGCGCGGCAGCCCTCGGCCTCGCGCACGTCGAGTTCCGCACCGCGGACGTGATGACGATGGACCTGCCGGCAGAGAGCTTCGACGCCGTCCTCGGCCGCTGGAGCCTGATCTACGTCGCCGATCCGCCGGCGGCGCTCGCGCGGCTCCGCGGCGCGCTCGTGCCGGGCGGCCGCATCGCACTCTCGGCCTGGGCGCCACCGGAGGCGAACCCCTGGATCACGATCCCGATGGCGGCGCTCGCGAAGGTGCGCACGCTGCCGCCGACCGACCCCGCGGTGCCCGGGGCGTTCCACCTCTCCCAGGACGGCGCGCTCGCCAAGGCGCTCGTCGGCGCAGGCTACCAGGCCGTCGGTCAGGAGCGGGTGGTGCTCTCGTGGTTTGCGCACGACCCGGACGAGTTCTGGGCGGTGACGGGCGACACGGCGGGGCCGCTCGCGTCGCTGCTCGCCGAGCTCTCGGCGGCGGAGCGCGCGCAGGTGAAGCGCGAGGTGACGGAGGGGATCGCGAAGTTCCGCGCCGGCGACGTCTACCGCATCCCCGCGCAGGCCCAGCTCGCGTGGGGGCGGGCGTAAGCTCACGCGCCGCCGCCCCCGCGGTCGCACCGAATTACCAGGTGGGGTCGGGCGCCACGCCGTGTTTCGACGGGCGTCCACCATTCCGGAAGGCGTGAGGCGCGGCTCGGGAGAGAGGGGAGGGGGTGCCGGCGCGGCGATTGCTAGCTACCCGGAATGCAACCTCGCGCTCCACATGGCGTCGAGTCGAATCCGAGGCGAGGTTCCGCTCTCGCCATTCTCGCTTTTGTAAAGAGGTGAATTAGCGTGAAACATTTGCCTTCGGCCCCGTCCGGTGCTCGCCTTGCCGTGATTGCCCTCGCAGCTCTCCTTGCGCGCCCGGCCCTCGGCCGAGCGACCACTCCGACCTTCGTCCAGGGGACGGCATTCTCGACCGGGTCTCGCGTCCTGACGACCACCGTCACGCTCACCAGCCCGGTCGCCGGCGGGGATCTGCTGGTCGGGTGGTTCTCGCAGTACAACGTCC
>JBKPBB010000400.1:0-2887 GCA_046744245.1 Thermodesulfobacteriota bacterium | reverse complement strand
CGACCAAGAGCGTCGGCCGGCCGCCCTGCATGAACCACGTGCTCCACGAGTCCGTCGCCCCCGGGGGCAATGAAAAGGCGGTCATCTTCGAGCGGGACTGCATGACCGGGGCCACCATTCAGGTCTCTCTCGTGCCCACGGGTGCCCGAGCCCCCAGCGAGCCCGGCAACGTCTTCGCCGTGGGAGCGGGCAAGCACGCGGTCCAGGGCCGGACCGTCGTGACGGTCGCCTGGTCGGGGCCCGTCAAGCTGACCATCAGTTACACCAAGGGCGCCGCGGTCCTGCGGAGCGAAGGCAAGGTGGGGCACGTCGAGGTCGGCTACGCCTTCCTCGACGACGCCGCCGAGGCGCCGGCGGCACAGCCCCCGCCGCAGGCCCGTCGCGCGAGATGAGACCGCGGCGAGCCCGGCCCGGCTCGTAGCTCAGCGATAGCCGCCCAGGCGCATGGCGTAGGGTCAGGGCGGTTGATATCGGAAGCGCGCAGCGCGGCGCGAGCCGCGCGAGCACTGGACGGACCCCCAAGATGAGTCAGGGGAGGCCGAGCGCGAAAGCGCTCACGCTGGCCGACGGGGTCTGGGGGTATCGGAAGCGCGCAGCGCGGCGCGAGCCGCGCGAGCACTGGACGGACCCCCAAGATGAAATTGAGTTTGCCGAGCGCGGCTTTGCCGCGCTCGGCACGCCCCGAGCGCGCGAAGCGCGCGAGCGGCGACGAGGGGAGCCGCCCGCGCCAGCGGGCGGCGACGGGGTCTGGGGGCATCGGAGCAGCGCAGCGCGCGGAGCGCGCGAGCAGCGGACGGGCCCCCAGGATCGTTAGTGCAGCGGGTGGTACGGGCCGTGGAGGACGCCGAGCACCGTCAACCCATCCTCCTCGTCGACGTGGTAGAGGATGTAGTAGTCGTCGATGGCGAGGTAGTAGCAGCCGCCGATGCCCTTCAGCAGCGAGGAGCCCGGTGGGTGGGGATCCTCGGCGAGCGCGATGATGGCCTCCCCGATGTCGCGCAGCGGGCTCTGCGGGATGGTCTCCAGCTCGCGGTAGGCGCTGTAGGTGATGTTGAGGCGGGTCGCCATCACGTCGCGTGGAGGTCTATCGGCAGCGTGGTGTACATCCTTGAGGAAGGCATGCATCACCGGCTCGGCAAGGTGCGGCACATGCAAATGCTTTGTGGTCGGCTTTCACGGCGGCGCCTTGCAATGGCCCGGGGGCGTCGGTTAAGGTCGAGAGGATACAGTGTGCTGGGGAGGCACGCCGTTCGGAGCGGAGGAGAGTACTCATCGATGCCTGCCAGTGAGTCCGAGGTGCTCGTCGGGAGGCGCTATCTCGAGCGGGGGTTTCTCGACGCGGCCATGAGGCTCTTCGTCCGCAACGCCGAGCTGGTGGCGGCGGCGGACTGGACGAGCCTCGGGGAGCGCCTCCTCGAGCGGAACCGTATCGCCGATGCCGTGCGGGTGTGCGAGCTGGGCGGCGTGCCGCTGCCGCGCGAGCGCATGCTGGTCGCCGCCGACGCGTGTCTGCGGCGCAAGGACGTCGACGGCGCGATGCGCCTCTACGAGCTCGCCGGCGCCGATCGCGAGCGCTGGGCGAAGCTGGTCGACGTGTTGACCGCGCTCCCGGACCGCGAGCGGCAGGCGATCGAGATCGTCGACCGCCATCTGGGTGGCGAGGCGCAGCCCGAGCCGCCGGTCCGCGAAGCGGCGGCCAAGGTGCCGCGTCAGATCAAGGCGGTGAAGTAGCCTGGCCGGCCCCGCGGACTGGCTCCGCCCGGCCGTCCGGAGCGTCCCGCCCTACGTCCCCGGTGAGCAGCCCGGCCCCGGCCGCCGGGTGATCAAGCTCAACACCAACGAGAACCCGTACCCGCCCTCGCCGCACGTGCTGGAGGCGATCGCGCGCGCGGCCGACGCGAGCGTCCGGCTCTATCCCGACCCGGAGGCGCGCGCGCTTCGCGCGCGGGCGGCGGAGGTGTACGGCGTGCCGGCCGACCACATCATGGCCGGCAATGGCTCGGACGAGCTGCTGGCCCTCGTCCTGCGCGCGACCATCGACCCGCGCGACCGCGTCGCGTTCCCGGTGCCGACCTACAGCCTCTACGAGACGCTGGTCGCCGTGCAGGGGGGCGAGGCGGTGCGCGTCCCCTTCCCGGACGACTTCTCGCTGCCGCCCGCGCTCGCCGCCGCGCGCGCGCGCGTCACCTTCCTCTGCAACCCGAACTCGCCCTCGGGGACGCTCGTGCCGCTCGCCGAGGTCGAGGCGCTGGCGCGCGCGCTGCCCGGCCTCCTCGTCGTCGACGAGGCGTACGTCGACTTCGCGCGCGAGCACGCGCTCGGGTTGGTCGGCCGGCTCGCGAACGTGCTCGTGCTGCGCACGCTCTCCAAGTCGTTCTCGCTGGCCGGGCTGCGGGTCGGGCTCGCCTTCGGGCATCCGGAGCTGCTGGCGGGGCTGCGCACGGTGAAGGACTCGTACAACCTGAGCCGCCTCTCGCAGGCGGCGGGCGAGGCGGCGCTCGCCGACCTCCCGGCGATGGAGGCCAACCTCGCCAGCATCAAGGCGACGCGCGCGCGGCTCGCCGCGGAGCTCGAGCGCCTGGGCTTCCGCGTGCCGCCGTCGGAGGCGAACTTCGTGCTGGCGCGGCAACCGGGAGTGGACCTGGGCCCGGTCGCCCGGGTGCTGGCGGCGCGCGACATCCTCGTCCGCCACTTCGCGGTGCCGGGGCTGCGGGACACGCTCCGCATCACGGTGGGCACGGACGCGGAGGTGGACGCGCTGCTGGCGGCGCTGCGCGCGGTGGCCGCGCCCTGATCGCTGCTCGTTCGTGAAGGAAGCCGGGCTTGCGAATGCGGAGAAGGTCGGGCAGCGATCCATGCTCTTTGCGCGCCTCGCGTACCTCCGGGC
>JBKPBB010000437.1:0-6342 GCA_046744245.1 Thermodesulfobacteriota bacterium | reverse complement strand
GCACGGACCTCCCGCTCGGGAAGGACGGCGGCACGCTGCTCGTCCGCCACGGGCCGGGGCTCCTCCTCGCCTGGGTGGATCGGCGCGGCGAGGAGGCTTTCGACCTCTGGGGCGGTGCTGGGCTGCCGGCGGAGACCGCCGTCACGCCGCCCGCGGTCGTGACGCTTTCGGGGACGATCCAGGCGCTGCGCGTGACGCCGCCCGGCCCGCTGATGCTCCACCTCCGCACCTCGACGCCCGTCCTGACGCTCTTGAAGCGCGGCCAGGCGCCGCCCGAGGTCGAGGTGCACGCGAGTGGCGCGTCGCTCGACGCCTACGTCGCCGCCGAGCCCGTGCAGCTCGGCCTCCGCGCCGTCGGCGGCGGCACGCTCTGGGGCACGGCCGAGGTGACGGCGTCGCCGGTCACGCCGATCGGCGAAGGGCTCGGCGAAGAGCGCCTCCTCCCGGCGGGCGGCACGGCGCTCTACTCGTTCGCGGTCACGCGCGAGGGCGCGGTCGGCATCGGCGTGCGCGCGAGCCCCGACGTCGTCTCGTGCACGCTCCTCGACGCGCAGGGGAAGCGCCTCGGCGCGGGCGTGGTGCAGATGCCGACGCTCCAGCCGGGCACGTACCTGCTCGAGCTCAGCACGCCGCCCGAGTCGGGGCCGGTCGCGGTCCAGCCCGCGCTCGCGGGCATCGAGCTGCCGGGCACCGGGCCGCCCGACGAGGTGGTCCGTGGGTACATGGCGATGGCGGGGGCGGTGCCGCGATGATGCTCGTTCTTCTCCTGACGCTGCTCGCCGCGCCGGCTGCCGCGGAGCGCGTGACGCCCCCCGCCGGCCAGGCGGGCACCATCATCGTCCCGGATCACTTCCTCCGCCGCTGGGACCCGGTCACGGTCTTCTTCGCGAAGGACGTGGGGCCCGCGAAGGGCGGCCCCGAGGATCACCCCGAGCGCCTGGTGACGCTCTCGCCGCCGCACCCGGGCGCGTTCACCTGGCTCGACGCGCGCACCCTCCAGTTCCGGCCCGCGGAGCCGTGGCCGCCGCTCGCGCGCTTCGCGTGGGCGGCCCGCGAGACGAAGGCGCGGCTCACGACGCTCATGGCGGCGCCCTCCAACGCCATCCCGGCCAACGACGCGCTCGGCCTCGAGCGCGTGGAAGCGATCACGCTCACCTTCGCCGAGCCGATCGACCCTGTAGACCTGGCGCGCATGGTGACCATCGAGCTCCGCCCGCTCCCCGGCGTCGGCAGCGGCGGGGCGCGCTGGATGACGGCCGCCGACTTCCAGGTGAAGGCGCTCGAGCGCCACGCGCGCGCCGACCCCGCGACCTACGTCCTCGAGCTCGCGAGCCCGATCCCGCTCGGCACGCGTGCCGTCGTCCACCTCCGCCTCTCGCTCGACGACGCCGCCGCGGAGTCGTTCGCCGAGGTCGCCTTCGCGACCGCCGAGCCGTTCCGCGTGGTCGAGCTGGGCTGCCGCGCGGCGGGGGACTCGGAGGAGCGGCACCGCGCCTATCCGGTGACGCCCGAGGGCGCCCGCTACACCGAGGCGCAGGCGCTCGGCTGCCCGGCGGGGAGCCGCACGCTCCTCCTCGAGTTCTCGACCGCGCCGCGCGACATCGGCCCGGTCGAGGGCCGGAACCTGGTGCGCTTCACGCCGGCGGTGGACGATCTCTCCTTCTCGGTCGAGGGGAAGACGCTCGTGGTGGCGGGCGACTTCGCGGCGGAGAAGCCCTACCGCGTGACGCTGACACCCGCCGCCGTCACCGACGTGCAGGGCCGGTCGCTCGAGATGACGGGCGAGAGCGAGCTGTGGGTCTACTTCCCGCGCCAGCCGAGCTATCTCGGCTGGCGCGCCGCGCAGGGCCTGGTCGAGCGCTTCGGGCCGCAGATGGTTCCGCTCGACGGGCGCGGGAAGGAGCGCCTCGATCTCCGCCTGCACCGCCTCGACCCGCTCGACCGCGCGTTCTGGCCCTTCCCCGCGCGGCCCGTCCCCGTCGACGAGTCGCAGCGGCCGCCCGGCCCGGGCGAGGAGCCCGCGCCGCACACCGAGGTGGGCCCCGTCTCGCTCGCCCAGCTCCAGCGCCACATCGCGGCGCTCGGCTCGCCGCCGGTCTCGACGCTGGTCGGGCTCCCGCTCCGGCGCGACGGGAAGGCGGCCAGCTTCGGCCTCGACCTGGGTCCGCATGTCGCGCGGGTTGCCGGCAAGGAGCGCCCTGGCGCCTACCTGGTCGGGCTCCGCCGCCTCGACAGCTCGAGCGAGCGCTCGTGGATGCGCGTGCAGGTGACGGACTTGAGCCTCACCACGCTCGAGGAGCCGGACGCCGTCCGCTTCGCCGTCACCTCGCTCGCCAGGGGTCTGCCGGTCGCGGGCGCGTCGATCAGGGTCGAGGGCACGCGCGAGAACGAGTGGGTGATGCTCGCCGAGGGGACCACCGGCGCGGACGGGAGCTTCCGCTGGCTCGCGCCGGGCTGGAACCCCGCGCACCCGATCTACCGCCAGGTGCGCCGCCTCGTGGTGGCGAGCGCCGACGACGTCCTCGTCCTCGACCCGCTGCACGCGCCCGACGGCTACGCCGACAACCACTGGTCGGCGACGCGCGAGACCTGGCTCCAGTGGGCCTTCGAGCCGCTCGCGGCGCGCACGCCCCCGCCCGAGGACCTCTGCCACATCTTCACCGAGCGTCCCGTCTACCGCCCCGAGGAGACGGTGCACGTGAAGGGCTACGTGCGCCGTCGCGAGCGGGGGACGCTCTCGCCGCGCAGCTTCGCGGGTACCGTCGTGATTCAGGGACCAGGCGAGCAGACCTGGAAGCGGCCCGTCACGCTCACGCCCGGCGGGAGCTTCTACACGGCCTTCTCCGAAACGAACCTGCCGACGGGCGACTACTCCGCGCACCTGGAGGACGCGAAGAAGAAGCCCTACGGCAACGTCACCTTCCGGATCGATGCCTACCGCATCCCGACCTTCGAGGTGGAGCTGCACGCGCCGGACAAGGTGCCGCTCGACGGGGAGTTCCAGGTGGCGCTCACCTCCACCTACTACGCCGGCGGCAAGGTCGCGGGCCGGCCCGTCGCGTGGCGGGTCACGCAGTTCCCGTACAGCTGGTCGCCGAAGCAGCGCGAGGGCTTCGAGTACTCCTCGGACGTGCGCTTCTCGGGCACGAAGCGCTTCGAGTCCTCCGGCAAGCTCGAGCGGGACGACACCACCGACGAGAACGGCGCCGCACGGCTCACCCTCGACCCCGCCGTCGAGCCGACCGCCCAGCCGCGCGCCTACGTGGTCGAGGCGACGGTGACCGGCCCCGACGACCAGACCGTCACCAACACGAAGCACGTCGTCGCGCTCCCGCCCTTCGTCCTCGGGCTCAAGGTGCCGCGCTACCTCGAGCGCGCGACCGAGGTCGCGCCCGAGGTCATCGTGGTCGGTCCGGATGGCAGCTTGCAGAGGGGCACCGAGGTGAAGGTGCGGCTGCTGAACCGCCAGTGGCACTCGCACCTCCGCGCCAGCGACTTCTCGAACGGCGTGGCCCGCTACGTGACCGACGTGGTCGACGAGAAGGTCTCGGAGACGACCGTCACGAGCGGCGAGGAGCCGACGACCCTCCACCTGCCGCTCGACCACGCCGGCGTCTACGTCGTCGAGCTCGAGGCCCATGACCGTCTCGGACGCGCACAGGTGATCGGCGTCGACCTCTACGCGGGCGGCGCCGAGCCCGTCACCTGGGCCAAGCCGGCGACGCGCGTCTTCGAGGTCGCGACCGACAAGGAGGCCTACGACCCCGGGGAGACGGCGGCGCTCGTCCTGAAGAGCCCCTTCCAGGAGGGCCGCGCGCTCGCGGTCACCGAGGCGCCGGAGGGCAACGCGTATCAATGGCTCGAGGTGAAGGGTGGGAGCGCGACCCTGAAGGTCCCCGTGCAGGGGACCTACGCCCCGAAGCTCCCCGTCCACTTCGTCCTGATGCGCGGCCGCGTCCCCGGCGCCGCCGCCACGCCGAAGGGCCAGACGGACCTGGGCAAGCCCTCGACCGTCGCCGCCACGGCGTGGGTCAAGGTGAACCCGGTCGACAACCGCGTCGACGTGACGCTCGAGAACCCGCCGAAGGCGCGCCCGGGTGACACGATCCCGGTGACCATCCGCCTCCGCGACCCGCGGAAGAAGCCGCTCGCGGGCGAGGTGACGCTCTGGCTCGTCGACCAGGCCGTCCTGGCCCTCGGGAAGGAGCAACGCCTCGACCCGATCCCGGACTTCCTCGTCGACCCCAGGTCGCGGCTCACCGTGCGCGACACGCGCGGCCTCGTCTTCGGCCACCTGCCGTTCGCCGAGCAGCCGGGGGGCTCGGGCGGCGAGGGCGAGCAGGCCGCCCTCTTCGAGAAGGTCACGGTGCGCCGGAGCTTCAAGCCGGTGCCGTACTACAACCCTGCGATCGAGGTCGGCCCCGACGGCGTGGCGACCGTGCAGGTCGCGCTCCCCGACAACCTGACCAACTTCAAGCTCCGCGCCAAAGCGATGAGCGGCCCCCAGCGCTTTGGCTTCGCGACCGGCGAGGTGGCGGTGCGGCTCCCGGTCATCGTGCAGCCGGCGCTCCCGCGCTTCGTCCGCCCCGGCGACGCGTTCACGGCCGCCGGCATCGGCCGCATCGTGGAAGGCGAGGGCGGCCCGGGGAAGGCGCAGGTCGCGGCGGAGGGTGCGGCGATCACCGGCCCGACCACGCGCGAGATCGCCTGGGCCCCCGACCGCCCCGAGCGCATCGAGTTCCCGGTCGAGGTGGCCACGCCGCCGTACACGGCGGAGGGGAAGCTCTCCCGCGAGGAGGTCACCTTCAAGGTGGCCGTCGAGCGGCTCTCCGACGGCCTGGGCGACGCCTTCGAGGTGAAGCTCCCGATCCGCGACGACCGCCAGCGGGTCACGACGCGCGTGTTGAAGGAGCTGCGCGCCGGCGCCCCCGTCGCCCTGCCCGCGGTCCCCGAGGCCGCGCGGGCCGGCACCGTGCGCCGCACCGTGCTCGTCTCCGACCAGCCGGCGCTGCTCCGCATGGCGGCGGGCCTCGACTTCTTCCAGGGCTACCCGTACGGCTGCACCGAGCAGCGCCTGAGCCGCGCCGGAGCGTTCCTCGCGCTCCGCAAGTTCCGCGGCGTGCTCTCCGAGGAGGGCGGCGAGGAGGCCTCGGCGCGCCCGGTGCGCGACGTCCTCGAGTGGCTCCCGTCGACGGTCGACGCCAACGGCCTAGTCAGCTACTGGCCCGGCTGCCGCGGCTACGTCTCGCTCACGGCCTGGAGCGTGCAGTTCCTGGTCGACGCGCGCGCCGGCGGCTTCGCCGTCGACCAGAAGCTCTTCGACACGCTCACCAACTCGCTCGACCAGGCGCTCCGCTCCGACTACAGCCACTTCATCGACGGCGAGGCGTTCGCGGAGCGGGCGTGGGCGCTCTCCGCGCTCGCCGACGCGGGGAAGTTCAACCCGGGCTACGCGGCCGAGCTGGCGCGGCGGGCGCAGTTCCTCGACCTCGAGGGCGTGTCCGAGGTGGCGCTCGCGCTCGCGCGCCAGGGCGACACGCAGTCGTCCACCGTCGAGGCCCTGATCGGGCGCCTGTGGGACGGCATCGTGATCCGTCTCTACGAAGGCAAGGAGCAGTACGGCGGCCTCCAGCAGCGTTTCACGGCCCGCAACGGCTTGATCCTCCCGGGCGAGACGCGCACCGTCGCCGAGGTGACGCGCGCCGTCGCGCGCGTGAAGGGCAACGAGCCGCGCCTCCAGCTGCTCGTGAACGCGCTCGTGACCCTCGGACGGGGCGACGGATGGGGCTCGACCAACGCCAACGCGGCCGCGCTGCGCGCGCTGGCCGAGCGCCTCTCGCCGCCGCTCCCGGGGACGGGACGGCACACGGTGCGCGTCCGTCTCGGCAGCGAGCTGAAGACCCTCGCGCTCGGCCCCGAGGCGCCGCTCGGCCGCCTGGTCGCGACCGCAGCCGAAGACGGCGAGGTGGCGCTCGAGCCGGGGAAGGACGCCGGCGTCCTCGGCGTGCGCGCCGAGACGACGTACGTGCCGGCGGCCGACGGCAGCCAGGTCGCGGCGCACGCGAGCGGCTTCGTGGTTTCTCGCGAGTGGCTGCGCGTCAAGAAGGGCGCGGACGAGCCGCCCGAGCGCGTGCCGCTTGCGCAGCCGGGCACGCCGCTCGCGCTCGCCGTCGGCGACCTGGTGGAGGAGCACGTGGCGGTCGTGAACCCCGAGGAGCGCCACTACGTGGCCGTGGTCGTGCCGCTCGCGGCGGGCATGGAGGCGCTGAACCCGAAGCTCGCGACCTCGTCGTCCGACGCCACGCCGGCGGGCGTGTTGACGCTCGAGCCGACCTACACGGC
>JBKPBB010000466.1:0-2467 GCA_046744245.1 Thermodesulfobacteriota bacterium | reverse complement strand
AGCTTCTGGATGATCGGGATGCGCGCCACGAGGAGGGTCAGGATGGCGAGGCCGTCGGCCAGGATCGACACCATGGCCGGCGCGTAGATCTCGGCGTACGACTTGACGATCGCCTGGTCGCGGTCGCGCAGCCGGTGGTATTCCTCGTGGTAGCGCTCCATCGACTGCACCGAGTGCGAGTGCGCGCGCGCCGAGATGAGCAGCGGGATCACCAGCACGAGCGGGTCGAGGCTGAGCGCCGGCATCCACGACACGTACTGGCTGAGCCAGTTGCAGAGCCCCCCGAAGCCGAGCCCCCAGATCGCCGAGAGCAGGCCGCTGAAGGCCGGGATCACGACCCCCTGCCAGCTCCGGAACTCGATCCACAGGATGAGCAGGATCATGACGATCGAGGCGGCGAGCACGTTCACCATCTTCGGCATGATCTCGATGAAGTAGGCGTAGAGGATCGGGAAGCCGGTCACCGAGATCGTGGTGTTCGCGTCCTCCTCCTGGCGGACGATCTCCTGGATCTTCGCCCACATGGTGGGCAGGTCGAAGTACTCCTCCCAGAAACCGGCGACGATGAGCGTCGCCTTGTCGTCCTCCGAGACGAAGAGCCCCTTCACGCCCTCGGTCGTGTAGACCTTGAGCTTCAGGAACTCGAGGTCGTCCTTGTTCTCGGGCACGCGGGGATACATGAGCGGCACGACCTTGATGCCCGAGCCGGCGGTGAGCGTGGTCTTGATCTTCGGGTGCGTGATCGAGAACACCTGCTCGCCGTTGACGCCCGGGATGTCGTGCAGGAGGGCCACCGTGATGCGGTCGACCTTCTGCACCGTCGCCGGGTCGTCGAAGATCGTCCCGTTCTTCACCTCGACGACGAGGAGAAGCGTGTTCGCCGTGCCGAACATGCTCCGGTACTGCGTGTAGAGCTTGATGTACGGATGATTCGGCGGATACAGGTCGAAGAAGTTCGTGAAGATGTGCATCCGCGCCACCATGAAAGCGGCGAGGACGACGGTGGCGGCGGCGACCACGAGCGAGGCGGCCAGCCGGTGCCGCAGCAGGAAGAAGAGATACGCCTCGATGGTCTTGCGCGAGAACATGCGCGCTCAGAGCCCCGCGCCCGCGCGCCGGCCCTCGGCCGGGAGGACGATCTCGCCATGGTCGATGGCGGCCATGAAGCCCCGGGCGCCGACCGCGAAGCCCGCGCTTCCGTCGGGAAGGAGGCTCACGCCGCGCAGCCACACGAGCCGCTGCTTCTCCGGCAGCTCGCGCGCCGTCCAGTTCTCGCCGCCATCCGCGGTCGTCATCAGGTTGCCGGTGTCCCCTACCACCACGCCGTACCGCCCGGCCATGCTCACGTCGTAGAGGCCGGGGTTCTTGAGCGTCTCGAGGAAGCCGAGCTCCTCGACCGACCCGACCGCCAGCGCGCCGTGCTGCACCTCCCAGGTCTGCCCGCCGTCGCGCGTGCGCAGGATGAGCCCGTCGATGCCGGCCAGCCAGCCCTTCTCGGGCGTCTCGAAGCTCACCCCGAAGAGCGTCTTCTCGGTGCCCACCGGGCGCCTCTCCCAGCTCTGCCCCCCGTCGGCGGTGGCGAGCAGCGTGCCGAACTCCCCTGCGATGAAACCGTGCTGGGCGTCAGGAAACGAAACCGCGTAGAGCACGACATCGTCGCCCAGCGAGCGGTCCTCCCAGGTGGCGCCGCCGTCGTGCGTGGTCGCGATCGCGCCCCAGTCGCCCACCGCCCACACCGTCCGCGCGTCGATCGCCCGCACGTTGAAGAGGTGCTTCTCGGGCGGGATGACGCTCTTCTCGGGCTTCCAGGTCTTGCCGCCGTCGGCGGTCGCCAGGATCGTGGACGACTTGCCGACGATCCAGCCGTGCTCGGCGTCCGCGAAGTCGATGCCGAAGAGCGGGACCTTGGTGCCGCTCTCGCGCGCCTCCCAGGTCTTCCCGGCGTCGGCGGTGTGGTAGATGGAGCCGAAGGTGCCGACCGCCCACGCCTCGCTCGCGCTCATCGCCTTCACGCCGTAGAGGTTGTCCTTGACGACCACGGCGCGCGCACCCGCGGGCAGAGCGAGCACGCCGGCGACGAGCGAGGCGAGCGCAGCCACGTGCCGCCCGCGCCCCCCCACGGCATGGCGGATCTCACGCAATCAGCGGCTAAACACCACGGCTCGGGCCGCGGCGTCAATAGACGCGCGCTTGACCAGCGTGAGAGTGCTCACCCATATCGGGGGAGAAGCCGGCGGGACGATGCGCGATGAGATCGGCACCGTGAGGACGGACTGACCAGTCTCGTTCCGACGCAGCGCTCACCCCTCGCCGACCGCTGGCGGCAGGCCGGCCTGTGGCGCGGGGAGACGCTCTGGGCGGCCTTCGCCGCGACCGCCGCCCGCGCCGGCGCCAGGGCTGCCGTGGTCGAGGGCGCCGCGCAGACCAGCTTCGCGGCGCTCGCCGCCGCGGCCGAGCGGCTGGCGGG
>JBKPBB010000055.1:0-3323 GCA_046744245.1 Thermodesulfobacteriota bacterium | reverse complement strand
GTTGAGGTAGCTGTTGACGGAATAGTCGCGCGCCGCCAGCTCGATGCGCGCGACGTCGCGGACGCGCGTGATGCGTCCGTCGGCCCCCGTCTTGACGACGATGTTCTCGAACTCCTCGGGCTCGCGCAGCCGGCCGAGCGTGGTCACGGGGAGCTGGAAGGCGTGCCCGGGGGGCACCGGCTGTTGCCCGACGGCCCCCGAGGCAACCTGCACGTTCTGCTCGCGCAGTGCCTGAACGACGTCGCTGGTCGCGATGCTCCGGCTCGCCAGCCGGGCCGGGTCGAGCCAGACGCGCATGCTGTACTCGCGGAGCCCGAAGAGGTTGACGTCGCCGACGCCCTCGAGGCGCCGGAGCGCGTCGCGCACCCGGATGAGCGCGAAGTTGCCGATGTAGAGCTGGTCGTAGCGCTTGGTGGGCGAGAGGAGGTGCACCACCATCAGGAGGTCGGGGGACGACTTGAGCGTCGTCACGCCGAGCCGCCGGACGTCCTCCGGCAGGCGGGGCTGGGCGATCGCCACGCGATTCTGGGTCAGCACCTGTGCCTTGTCGAGGTCGGTGCCGAGCCGGAACGTGATGGTGAGCGTCATCTGGCCGTCGGTCGTGCTCTGCGACGACATGTAGAGCATGTCCTCGACGCCGTTGACCTCCTGCTCGATCGGCGTCGCGACCGTGTCCGCGATGACCTCGGGCGGCGCCCCGGGGTACGAGGCCTGCACCACGATCGTCGGCGGCACGACCTCGGGGTACTGCGCGACCGGCAGCGTCCCGTAGGCCAGGCCACCCAGGATGAGCGTGACGATCGAGAGGACGGCGGCGAAGATCGGCCGGTCGATGAAGAAGCGTGAGATGTTCATCGCTGCGGATCGCCGGACGGCTTGGACGCGGGCGTCGTGGCGGAGGGAGCCCCCCCGGCATCGGCGGCCGGGGGCGACGGCATTGGCTCCTCCTGTGCGTCGACCTTGAGCCCGGGGCGCACGCGCTGCAGACCGGCAACGACCACCCGATCCTCCGGCCCGACGCCCTCACGGACGACGCGCAGGCCGTCGACCAGCGGCCCGATCTTCACCGTGCGGTACTGGGCCTTGCTCTCCCCGTCGACCAGGTAGACGAACTTCTGCGACTGGTCGCTTCCGATCGCCTCGTCGGGGAGGAGGATCGCGCGATACTGGCCGCTGCCCGGCAGCCGCAGGCGGGCGAAGAGGCCGGGGATCAGGCTCAGATCGGGATTTGGCAGCAGCGCGCGGCCGACGATCGTCCCCGTGCCGCGATCGAGCTGATTGTCCACGAAGTCCATGACGCCGTCGTGCGGAAAGCCTTCCTCGCCGGCGAGCGCCACGTGCACCGGGTTCTTGTAGTCGCGTGAGCTCCGCCGCTGCCCCGAGCGGGCGAGGCGGTCGTACTTGAGGAGCGACGCCTCGTCGGCCTCGAAGTACGCATAGATCGGGTCGAGCGACACGATCGTCGTGAGCAGCGTGCCCTGCGTTCCCACACCCCCGTTGATGAGGTTCCCCTCGGTGACGAGCTTCCGCCCGACGCGCCCGCCGACCGGCGCCGACACGCGCGTGAATTCGACATCGAGCTTGGCAGCGTCCACGGCCGCCTGCGCCTCCCCGACCGACGCCTCGGCCTGCCGCAGGTTCGACTCGCGGATGTCGGACTCCTCCTGCGAGATGGCGTGGCTTGCGAGCAGGTCCGCGGCCCGCGCGAAGTTCTTCCGTGCCAGCGCGAGGCGGGACTTCGCCAGCTCGACGTCCGCCTCGGCGCGGCGCAGCGCGGCCTCGTAGGGGCGCGGGTCGATCGAGAAGAGGAGATCGGCCTTCTTGACGATCGCGCCGTCCTGGAAGTGGATCGACTGCAAGTAGCCGCTCACCCGCGGGCGAACCTCGACCGAATCGACGGCATCGAGACGCGCCGTGTACTCGTCCCACTCGATGATCTCCCGCGCGACCGGCTGGACGACCTTCACCTTCGGCGGTGGAGGCGCCGGGGCGGGCCGTCCGCCGCACGAAGAGAGGACGAGCACGGCGGCCAGAAGTGCCCACCGCGACATGGTCACATCGACCTTCCGGCTCGCAGTCGCCATCTCATTTGGCCGCGGGGTCCGTTCACGGCGCCGGCGGCCGGCGACGTCTCGATCCGTCACTGACGATCGCGGGGAGGGAGCATCCGATTCATTCCAGCTTGCCCGACCTGGGCCCTGATGAATGCCAGGAGGTCGGCGTTGGCCCGGTCCTTGTGGGTCGAACACAGGCCGTGCGGCGCGGGGAGTTTTCTCGACCGACGGTGATACCGCTCATCACACTTCTCCTTCTGTTCGTCGTGTGGATCCGATTGTCGGGGGACTACGCGACTCGCCTGAGCGCCGGAGAACCACCCGATAGCGAGCCGCAGATGGGGATGAACGGAAGCTGCATCGTCCGACCTCTGTAATTGCACCGGTCGGTTAGCGCAACTACCGTACTGTCACGCTGAGGGCGCACACGGAGCATCCGAAGGACCTGCCCGATTCATCGCGGCCGAGTTCCACGATGGCAACGGCGTAGGTGGCGGCGCCGTTCCCCGCCCTTTGCGATCAGCAGCAAGCCTCAGCGGACCGCCTCACCCCGCCGCCCGTCGCGCTCAGCAGCACGCTCCTCGTGGACCTGTACCTTCCTGGTCAAGGAACCGTCGCAGGGTCGGGTCGGCAGCCGTTTCGGCCTCGGCGTCCTCGATCAACGTGTACATCTCCCACGGCATCCCATCCGCGTCGCGGACCCAAAACTTGTCCGCCTTCGCGTAGCAGCACGTCGTCCCCTTCTGTTCCAGTAGCTCGACTTCCTCGCGCTTCGCGCGAGCCATCTCCGAGGCCACGTCCCCGGTGCCGGGATAGCGGATGCCGAGGTGGCTCACGGTGCCCGGCTCGCCGCCGGTGTTGAGGGACAGGATCACGGGCGGATCGGTGATCTCGAACTTCGCGTAGTCGTGGCGCACCTTGGCCGGCTCCTGGCCGAGGAGCTTCCGATACCGGGCAATCGCGGCGTCGAGATCGCGGACGTACAACGCGACGTGGAACGTGTTGTGGGCCATGAGTCTTCCTCCCTTCATCTCGGTTCGATCAATCGCACACAACTCGATTGATGGGGAAACGGGTCGCGGACACGAACGAGCCTCGCGCCAGCCGGCGACGCATGAGGACTCGGGCGAAGATGACACCTTAGGGGATAGTTCATGGCACTCATCCCAGCGTGATGCCGCGCCGTAGTTGCTCGTCCCCGTCGTCAAAGTCGGGCGCAGCGAGCCATAGCCGCAAGAGGTGACGCTTCCGCTCGGGTTCCTCCCAATC
>JBKPBB010000206.1:0-5474 GCA_046744245.1 Thermodesulfobacteriota bacterium | reverse complement strand
GCCCATGATCTCGAGCGTGAGCGTGCCGAGCAGCGCCGCGTCGTTCGCTTCGCCCAGGACGACGGGGCTGGGCGCGCGCACATCGTGAACCTTGAGGAAGCAGTGTGTGACGTCGCGCCGGAGGAGCGAGCCGTCGGCGAGGGCGAAATCGACCGTCCGTGTGGGCCGCAGCCCGAGCCCCCGCCAGACCTCCTGCGGCAGCACGGAGTACGCCGCGCCGCTGTCGACCAGGAAGCGGACCTTCTGCGCCATGCCAGCTTCGTTGCTGACCTCTGCCTCCACGTAAGTGATGCCCATGGACTCTTAATGCCGCGCCTCGGCCGGCGGAGGCAATAGCTGGTCCAGGAATGCTAAGAGGACTCCCGCCCCCATGGACTTCTCCTACTCCCCCGAGGACGAGCGCTTCCGCCAGGAGCTGCGCGCCTGGCTCGCCAAGAACAAGCCCGCGCGCGCCGAGCGCGTGCCGCACGACGACGCCTCGCTGGCGGCGGAGGTCGCCTTCCTGCGCGCCTGGCAGCGAAGCCTCCACGCCGCCGGCTACTTGGGCCTCCTCTGGCCGCGCGAGTACGGCGGGCGCGGCGCGCGCCCCACCGAGCAGGCGATCCTGAACCAGGAGCTGGCCCGCGCCCGCGCGCCGCAGCTGCTCAACCGCGTGGGCGTCAACAACACCGGCCCCACGCTCATCGCGCACGGCACGGAAGCGCAGAAGCGCCGCTTCCTCCCGCCCATCCTCTCCGCCGACGAGATCTGGTGCCAGCTCTTCAGCGAGCCCGGCGCCGGCAGCGACCTGGCCGCGCTCCGGACGCGCGCCGAGCCCGACGGCGACGGTTTCGTGGTGAGCGGCCAGAAGGTGTGGACGAGCTACGCCCAGTTCTCGCGTTGGGCGATCCTGCTCGCGCGCACCGACCCGTCGCTGCCCAGGCACCGCGGGCTCACCTACTTCATCCTCGACATGGAGAGCCCGGGCATCACGATCCGCCCGCTGCGCCAGCTGACCGGCTCGACCGAGTTCAGCGAGGTCTTCCTCGACGCCGTGCGCGTGCCGCGCGCGCATGTCGTCGGCGTGGTGAACCAGGGCTGGGAGATCGCGCTGACGACGCTCGCACACGAGCGCGGCACGGGCTTCGCGTTCAAGGAGCAGGTGCTGCAGCGGATCGCGGTCGAGGACCTGGTGCGCCTCGCGCGCGAGCGGGGGCGCGCCGCTGATCCCGTGGTCCGCCAGGAGATCGCTCGCGGCTGGATCGAGGTCGAGCTCATGCGCCTCATGAACTGCCGCACGCTGACGCGCCTCGAGCGCGGCGAGGAGCCGGGGCCCGAGTCGTCGCTGGTGAAGCTCTTCTGGGCGAGCCTGACCCAGCGCCTCCACCAGCTCGCGCTCGAGCTGGAGGGACCCTACGCCACGCTCGTCGCCGGCTCGCGGCGCGCGGTCGAGGACGGCCGCTGGCAGCAGGCGTTCCTCTGGTCGCGCGTGGGCGCGATCGCGGGCGGGACGTCCGAGGTGCAGGCGAACATCATCGCGCAGCGGATCCTGGGGCTGCCGCGGTGAGGCGGCGCGGCTCGACGACGAACGGCACCAGCACGAGCCCCGCGAGCGGCACGAGCGCCATCCAGCGGATCGCGTCCATGGGCGTCGCCGCCGCGCCGAGCGCGCGCCCCACCACGAAGGGCCCGGCGGCGGCCAGGTAGCGGCCCGCGTTGTAGCAGAAGCCCGACCCCGTGCCGCGGAGGTGCGTCGGGAAGAGCTCGGGCAGGTAGAAGCTGAACGTGCCCGCGACCCCGTAGACGGTGAGCCCGTCCAGGAAGAAGAGCCGCATGCGCACGACCGGCTCCCAGTCGCCCCCGAACGTGACCCAGATCGACGCGGCGCCGCCCGCCAGGTAGAGCGCGAAGAGCGCGCGGCGGCCGAGGCGCGCCACCGGAATGGTGGCCAGCGTGCCGACGAGCCCGCCCAGGTTGAACATGGTGCTCGCGTAGGTGATGAAGCCCGCGCGCACGCTCGGCGTGGCGTCCGGCCCGGCGAGGAACGCCGCCACCAGGGGCAGGAAGGCGTTCGTCCCCCACCAGGCGACGAGCGTCACGATGCACATGGCGAGCCCGCCGAAGGTGGCGTGGCGGAGCCCCGGCGCGAACAGCTCCGCCAGGCGCGGGGCCTCGTGCGCCTCGCGCTCCCACAGCTCGGGCTCGCGCACGCGGCGGCGGATCCAGAGCGCGACCGCCGCAGGCGCGAGCCCCGAGAGGAAGACGATGCGCCAGGCCAGGTCCGGCTGCGCGGCGAGGAGCGGGATGCGCTTGGTGAAGAGGTCGTTGACCAGCGTGGCGAGGAAGATGCCGAGGGGCGAGCTCGTGTAGAGCAGCGCACCGGCGGCGACGCGCCGGCGCTCGGGCACGACCTCCGCCACCAGGCTCGCGCCCGCCGCCCACTCGCCGCCGATGCCGAGCGCCGCGACGAAGCGGAAGGCGGCGAGCACCCAGACGTCGGTCGCGAAGGCGCACGCGGCGGTGGCCGTCGCGTAGACGAGCATGGTGAGCAGCAGCGTGCGCGAGCGCCCGAGCCGATCGGTCGCGAGGCCGAAGAGGATGCCGCCGGTCGCCCAGCCGACCAACAGGACCGCCGTGATCGCGCCCGTCGCTGCGCCGACGCGCGCGTCGCCCGCCGCCACGCCCAGGAGCCGCGGCAGGCACACCGGCGCCACCAGGTTGAAGAGGAGCCCGTCGAACACGTCGAAGCCCCAGCCGAGCCAGGCGGCGAAGAGGACGAGCCACTGGTAGCGGGTCATGCCCCAGACCCAGGGCGCCTCGCCCGGCAGGGACTCGGCGCAGGTGGCGGGCCGGAGGCTCACCCGGCCCGCGGCGGCGCCGCCGGATCGCCCGGCGCCTGCACCAGCTCGATCAGCTGCCCGTCGGGATCGACGATGAAGCAGGCCGCGGACTGGAACTCGGGGAAGCGGATCACCGTCTCCTCGAGCACGCGCTCGCCGGCGGCGCGGAGCGCGGCGAGGGTGGCGTCCAGGTCGGCGACCCGGAAGGAGAGGTGCGTGAGACCGTGCTCGTTCATCGCCCGCGGGCGCGGGGGCGGCGCCGGCGGGCTCGCGAAGCCGAGCAGCTCGATGCGCACGCCGTCGCGCGCGAGGTAGACGGCGTGCAGGTCGACGCGCCGGAGCCTGAGCAGCGTGTCGCTCGGCTCGCCCGCGACGCGGAGCTCGTGCTCGTGGCGGAAGCCCAGGCAGTCGCGGTAGAAGCGGAGGGCGCGGTCCATGTCCGAGACGCAGATGCCGACGTGGGTGAGCCGCTGGAGCGGGACCATGCGGGCGCTCCTAGCGCGGGGACCGCGCCCGGCGCAATGACCGGGGACGTCCGCCTCGAGCCGGCCACGCCCGCCGACCTGCCGGTGATCGTCGCGTGCGTGCGCCGCTTCCGCCTCGACGACGAGGACCTCGCCGCCGAGCAGTTCGTGGTCGCGCGCGAGCGCGGGCGGCTGGTCGCCTTCGGGCGGATCAAGCCCTACGGCCGCGTCCAGGAGCTCGGCTCGGTGGGCGTCCTCGAGGCGGAGCGAGGCCGCGGCCTGGGGGGGCTGATCGTCCGCGAGCTGGTGCTCCGCTTCCCGACGCGCGAGGTCTACGTCACGACCGATCTGCCGGCGTACTTCGCGCGCTTCGGCTTCCGCCGGATCGACGACCCGCCGCCCGAGATCGCCGCCAAGATCGGGCGCGTGTGCGCGCGGCTCCGCAGCGGCGTGGTGGCGATGCTGCTCGAGAAGCCGCGCCGGAGCTGAAGATCCCCTCAGGCGTCCTACGCCTCGATCGTGACCTTGATCGAGCCGGTCGTCTTGTCCGCGGCGGTCGCGAAGGCACGCCCGATGTCGGCGAGCGGGAAGCGGTGGGTGACGAGCGTCTCGGCGATCCGCCGGCCCTGACGGCGCAGGATGTCGAGCACGATGTCGAAGTCGGCGCGCGCGCCGGCGCGGCCGTAGACCAGGGAGCCGACGATGCGGAGCTCCTTGACGAGCACGAAGAGCGCCGGGAAGGGCGGCGACCTGGTGAACGCGCCGAGGACGCAGATGGTCCCGCCCGGGCGGCAGGCCGCCACGGCGGTGTCGAGCGTGTCGGCCGTACCCCCCACCGTCTCGATCACGAGATCGAACGGGGCATCGATCGCATCCCCGAGGAGGCCACCAGGATCGCCCTCGCCGATCACCCGGTCTGCGCCGAGCGCCAGCGCCGCCGCCTTCTGATGCGGGCGTCGCGCGTTGACGACGATCTCGCCGGCGCCGCCGGCGCGCGCCGCGACCACCGCCGCGAGCCCGATCGTCCCCGCGCCGAGCACCGCGACGCGCTGGCCGATCTCGAGCCCGGAGAGCCGCACGCCGTGAACGGCCACGCCGAGGGGCTCGCTGAGCGCCGCGGTCGCGAAGTCGACGCCTGCCGGCACGCGGAAGCAGTGCCGGGCCGGAGCGCTGACGTACTCCGCGAATCCGCCGGGAATCGTCAAGCCGACGAAGCCGATGGCGAGACAGCGCTGGTAGTCGCCGGCCAGACAGTAGCGGCACGCGCCGCACGACGCGATGCCCTCGAGCGCGACCGGGTCGCCGGGCTCGAGCGCCGTCACCCCGTCGCCCACGTCCGCCACCTCGCCCGCGATCTCGTGGCCGGGGCAGACCGACGGGATCATCATCTGATCGTGGTACCAGTGCAGGTCCGAGCCGCAGATGCCGCAGTTGCGCACGCGGACCACGACCTCGCCCGGGGCGGGCGTCGGACGCGGGACATCTTCGACGACGAGCCGGCCTACCCCGCGGCAGAAGGCGGCGCGCATGGCGGGCACGCGCGCCTCTTACAGCGGAGACGCGACCCGCGCAACGACGGGCCACAGGTTGAGCCGTCGTTAGATTGACGAAATGACCATGCAGGTGAGAGAAGAGCCGGACTCGTGCGTACCATCGTGCGGATCGTCCTCCTGTCGCTCGCTTCGATCGCTCTCGTCGTCGCGGCGACTCAGGCATTTCCGGGGAGGAAGCCCTGCGCCAGGCTCTGCGCGAGCGCGATCGCGGCGTGTATCGGGTCCTGTCGGAGGGCCGTCGCGGACTGCCGGCAGAGTGCATGCGCCTCGCTCTCCGGACGTCCTGCCAGAGCCTGCAGGAGAAGATGCCGTCGTCCGTGCAAGCGCGAGTGTCGCGCGCCCATCCTCGGTGCCTGCCGGCTCGATGGAGACCGGACCAGATGCCGACAACCTCCCAGCACCACGTCGACGACGTCGACCACGACCACGACGACCACCTCGACGACGCTCGCGGACAAAACGGACTGGGCGACGTACGGCTTCGATCTCGAGCGAACGTCGCACAATCCGCGCGAAGTCACGCTCGGCGCAGACAACGTCGGCCGTCTCGGCCAGATCTGGTCGACCGACGTCGGCGCGGTGGTCGCCGCGTCTCCCGTGCTCGCGAGCGACGTGAGCGTGGACGGCACCACGCTCGA
>JBKPBB010000486.1:0-5906 GCA_046744245.1 Thermodesulfobacteriota bacterium | reverse complement strand
GCGGCGCTCTCGCGTGTCGCCTCCCCTGTCTCCGCGCGGCGGAATACCGTGTAGGGTCCCCGGGGCACCGCACGCCGCGCGCGCCTGCGCCTCGGCACTTCTCCCGCGCCGAGGATTGCGGCGGGTGAGGATTGCGGCGGGTCTTGTCGCGCGCGCCCCAACTCATTTATGGAGGGGTGGGCCAGCCGGTGCGCTGGCCGAAAGCGAGGGGCTCATGCGCGCGCGCGTTTACATCCCGGTTGCGGTGATGCTCGTCCTGCTCGTCTCCGGCGGCATCCCGGCCGTGAGCGCAGGGGCCGACGCGCCTTCCGACGGGCTCCGGCCCGGTGACGTGGTCGATCAGCAGACGTGGCAGCGGGCGGAGAAACTCCTCCCGGCCGAGGTCCTGAAGCACTACCGCGAGGGCGAGTACAAGAACCCGATCGCGAGCTGGCCGACCGACGTCTACAACTGGCCGGAGGACTTCAACGCGGGAAGCAAGCAGAACGTGGGCCGCTACACGATCGGCTCGAAGGGGGAGATCCTGGACAAGGCGACCGGCCAGCGCCCGCCCTTCATCATGGGCTTCCCGTTCCCGAAGATCGATCCCGCCGATCCGAACGCCGCCGTGGAGGCGGTGTGGAACTTCTTCTACCGCACGTATTACTTCGGGCCGCTGCGCGCCGAATCGCAGCTCAACATGATGAGCCCGTCATCGCTGGAGCGCCGGCTCGACGTGGTCGTGGACTTCATGTACTACGACGGCGTTCCCGAGGACGAGCGCGTACCGAACCCGCAGAACCTTCTCTACCAGAACTTGGTCCTGGTCACGAGCCCCTCGGACGTGAACGGCACGCTGTCGCTCAGCTGGCGCTTTCGCGATCCCAACAAGCGCGATTCCTCGTGGGCGTACGTGCCGGCCCTCCGGCGCGTCCGCGCGGTGAGCCCCGCCAACCGCTCCGACGGCTTCCTCGGCTCCGACATGAGCCAGGACGACGGCCCGTTCTTCGACGGCAAGCCCGAGGACTTCACCTGGACCATGAAGGGCCAGGTCGACTCGCTGCGCCTCGTCGATCCCCTGAACCTGGAGGGCAAGTCGTCGAACCTGTGGCTCCCGACCGGCGGCTGGCGCGCGGATTGGCCCGACCGGCCGTTCCTCGGCTACATGGATCCGCAGTGGAAGGGCGTGTCGTGGGCGCCGATCGCCGCCGGGCTCGCGCGGCGCCCTTTCTACGTCGTCGAGGGCGTGCCGAAGGACACCTACTACCTCTACGGCAAGATCGAGCTGTACCTCGACACGATCGGCTTCCAGGGCGCGTGGAACCGCAAGTTCAGCTGGAAGGGCGAGTTGCTCAACACCACGCAGGTGATGGCCTGGAACCCGCACACCGTCGTGCGACCGAACGGCAAGAAGGACTGGGTGCAGGGCTCGAACCAGGCCTTCCAGTGCTCGGAGAACGTCAAGATCAATCGGGCCACGATCGCCGGTATCAAGTCCTCACCGAAGGCGGGCTTCGACGCTCGCATCAAGTTCGATCCGACCCACTTCGCCCTGGAATCGCTCGCGCGCTACGGAAAGTAGCCGTGGCGCCGCGGCGGCGCTACCGCCGCAACGTGTCGACCAGGGTGGACTTGAGATGCTGGAGCAGCGTCTCGGAGTTGCCGGGGGCGTCGGTGCCGAGGAAGCCCTGCACGAGGATGCCGTAGAGCGCCGTCATGATGAGCCCGGCGTCCAGGTCCGGGTTTACCGTCGGCCGAAATATTCCCTTCTGGCGACCACTGTCGATGATGTCGGCGAGCAGGTTGCGGTACACCCGCTGCAGCTCGTACATGTGCCCGACCACGTCGTCGGGATGCTTCTCATCCCGCAGGATGAGGCTCACGACGAACTTGACCGAGTAGATGTTCTCGGAGACGAACGCGTAGTAGGCGTCGATCAGCTTCCGGATCTGATCGACCTCGGAGAGACCCTCCAGGTCGTCGAGCACGTTGACCACGTAGGGCTCGAGCGTGCGCTGAAGGGCGGTCCGGAAGAGCTTCTCCTTGTTCTCGAAGTGCCAGAAGATGAGCGCTTTCGAGACCTGGGCCTCCTTGGCGACCTGCGAGAGCGAGGTGTTGGAGTAGCCGTGGACGGAGAACAGGCGGGTCGCGGTCTCGAGGATCTTCTCCCGGGTGTCCACCGTCCGATCAGCCTGCCCCAACCCCGCGCGGCCTGTCAATTGACGTTCCGCCGGGCTCACGCCCAGCGCGGGGCGGGCGGCCGCGCGCGCAGCGTGGGGCCGAGCACCATGCCGGCGACGAAGCCGCCGACGTGGGCCCAGAAGGCCACCCCGCCCGCCCCCGCGTGCGTGCCGAGGGCCGCCACCCCGAGCATGAGCTGCCCGAGGAACCAGATGAGGAGGAAGACGACCGCGGGGACCTCGATCACCTGCAGGAAGAAGAAGATCGGCACCAGGGTCACCACGCGCGCGCGGGGAAAGAAGAGGAAGTAGGCGCCCGACACACCGGCGATCGCCCCGCTCGCCCCCACCATCGGGACGCGCGAGCCCGGGCTCGAGAGCGCCTGGGCGCCGCCCGCCGCGCAGCCGCACAGGAGATAGAACAGGAAATAGCGCAGGTGCCCGAGCCGGTCCTCGACGTTGTCCCCGAAGATGTAGAGGAAGAGCATGTTGCCGAGGACATGGAGCCAGCTCCCGTGCAGGAACATGCTGGTCAGGAGGTTCGCGAGCGCGAAGTGGCGCGGCACCAGGCCCCAGTGCTCGATGAAGCTCTCGGCGCGAGGGCCGAGCGAGACCTCGTAGCAGAACACGAGCACGTTGGCCGCGATGATGGCGTAGTTGACGATCGGCACGCGCGCCGACGGGATGTTGTCGCGAAGCGGGATCACGCGCCGCCCCACCATGCCCGGCCGGCGGTGGCGCCACAATGCCCCGCGGGCTACACTCCCCGCGCCCCGATGCTCCAGCACACCATCCGCGCGAGCCGCATCGTGCTCGGCCTGGCGCTCGTCGGCGTCGGCCTGGTCCTCGCGCTCCCGCTCGTCCCGGGGCCGGGGCTGCTCGTCATGCTCGTGGGGCTCACCGTGCTGAGCGCGGAGTTCGAGTGGGCGCGGCGGCTGCGCGACCGCCTGCACGCGATGTTCCGCCGCGTCACGGGGAGGGCCGATGTCCGATAGCGAGAAGGACCGCCTGGGCGAGAAGCTCCACCAGAAGGAGAAGGCCGAGGAGGACCGCTACTTCGCCGAACGCGACAAGGAGCTACTCGAGAAGCTGCGGCACGAGCAGGCCGCCGCGCGCTGCCCCACCTGCGGCACGGCCCTGGTGGCGGTCGAGCGAGAGGGCAAGACGACGCACGAGTGCCCGGCCTGCCGGCGGCCGGCGCGATAGTTGTTCACCGGCATCATCCAGACGACCGGCCGCGTCGAGCGGCGCGGGACGAGCGGCAGCGGGGCGCGCCTCACCATCGCCACGCCACGGCCCCTCCCGCGTCTCGGGCTCGGCGAGAGCATCGCCGTGAACGGCGCCTGCCTCACCGTCACGGCGCGGCGCAGCCAGCGCTTCACGGTCGAGGTCTCACCCGAGACGCTGCGGCGAACCACCCTCGGCAAGCTGGCCCCCGGGACGCGCGTCAACCTCGAGCGCTCGCTCCGCATGGGCGACCGCATGGGCGGCCACATCGTCCAGGGCCACGTCGACGGCGTCGGACGCCTGGAGAGGATCACGCGCGACGGCGACTGGCTCCTCTACCGCTTCCGCGGCCCTCGCACCCTCGCCCCCTACCTGGTCGAGAAGGGCTCGATCGCCGTCGACGGCGTCAGCCTGACCGTCTTCGCCTGTCGCGGCCCGAGCTTCACGGTGGCGCTCATCCCGCACACCCTGGGGCAGACGACGCTCGGGGAGCGGAAGCCCGGCGACCGCGTGAACCTCGAGGCCGACGTGCTCTTGAAACAGATCGAGCGGATGCTCCGCGCCCGGAGTTCATAGGTCGCGGGGCGTCGCGTGCGGGCTCGGGCTCACGCCTGCGGACGCGCGGCGCCCTGGGCAAGATAGGGGAGCAGCGCGGCGGCGAGGTCGACGTGGGCGCCGAGCTGTTTGCCGATGCCGGAGAGCAGCCCCATGACCCGGCCCACGAGCAGCACGTCGGCCGGTACTTCCACCAAGGGGTTGGCGCGCATCACGCGCGGCATCTCGGCGCCGAGCTCGGCGATCATCGCGGGGTCGGCGAAGGAGCGCCCGTTGCGGAGCGCCCAGCCGAGGAACGCCTCGCCGAGCCAGGCGAGGCTCTCGTCGGACTCCTCGCGCGTGCGAAAGCCGAGGGCGCGGAAGGCGGCCGCGATCGCGCCCCGGTCGCCGCCCACGATCGCCGCGGTCAGGTGCGCGACGCCATCGCGGAAGCCGGGCGGGAAGTCCTTGGCGAGCCCGAAGTCGAGCAGCACGAGCCGCCCGCCGGGCTGGACCAGGATGTTTCCGGGGTGCGGGTCGGCGTGGAAGAAGCCGTGCACCAGGATCTGCTCGCAGAAGAGGTCGATCAGCCGGCGCGCCACGTCCGCGGGATCGACGCCGAGCGCGCGCAGGCCCTCGACGTCGGTCACTCGCACGCCGGGCGTGTACTCCATCACCAGGACCCGGCGCGTGCTGTGCTCGCGCACGATCGCGGGCACGAGGATGTCCGCCCGGCCACGCAGATGGGCGGCCATGCGCTCGGCGTTGTCCGCCTCGTGCACGAAGTCGAGCTCGAGGGGTACGTACTTCTCGACCTCGCGGATGAGGGCGCGGAAGTCGAAGTCGCGCTCGAGCCGCGCAAGGACGCCGATCAGCACGGCGAAGCTCCGGAGGTCGACACGCACGACGCGCTCGATGTCCGGGTACTGGATCTTGACCGCCACCTCGCGCCCGTCGCGGAGCCGGCCCCGATGCACCTGCGCGAGCGAGGCCGACGCGAGCGGCGTGGGATCGAGCTCCGCGAACGCCGCCTCGACCGGCCGCCCGAGCTCGCGGCGCAGGAGCGGCAGGAAGGTGGCGAGCCGCCGGGGCGGCACGCGATCCTGCAGCCGCGAGAGCACCTCGACGTACTCCGCGGGCAGGATGTCGGCGCGCGAGCCGAGGAACTGGCAGACCTTGATGGGCAGGCCCTCGAGGCGCGTGGCGAGCCGGTAGGCCCGCTCGGCGCTGCGGCGATGATGGCGTGCCAGACGCGCGCCATCGCCGCGCGCCGCGGCGAAGCCGCGGCTCAACTGGATCAGCTTGTAGCCGCCGTAGATGCGGGCCACGAGCGCTGCGAGAGCGGAGAAGCGCCGCACCCCGAGGAGCATCCGCGCATTGTGCGGGGTGGTGCGCGGCGACGCAACGTCGCCTTGCAATCGCACGCGCCGACCGGCAAGCTCCGCCGCCGTGAGCGACGAGGCCATCCAGATCGGCGATCGCGTCGTGCACCTCCAGGTGCCCGGCGTGTTCACCGTCGTCGCCCGCCGCGGCGCCTTCTTCGAGGTCGAGAACGCGCGCGGCCTCCGCATGACCATCCACGAGGTCGCGCTCCGCCGCCTCAACGGCCCACCCCTGGCCCCCAAAGATACGTAAGGTTGCCGACGCCGCGGGTCGGCCGCATCGACCAGCGCGGCGACCGCTTCTCGAGGAAGGCCCGCACGCCCGCGCGCGCGGCCGAGGCAGGCTACGAGGGGCGGAGCGCCGCTTCGAGCAGCGGGAGGAGCGGCGCGTAGTCGGAGACGATCCCCAGGTCGGCGGCCTTGAAGACCGGCGCCTTCGGGTTCTTGTTGATGGCGACGATCAGGCCGGCGCGGCGGAGCCCGACCACGTGCTCGGGCGCGCCGCTGAGCGCGATGGCGACGTAGAGGCGCGGCGCGATGGCGCGGCCGGTCAGCCCCACCTGGTGCTGCTTCGGGAGCCAGCCCAGGTCGGTCACCTCGCGCG
>JBKPBB010000022.1:0-1651 GCA_046744245.1 Thermodesulfobacteriota bacterium | reverse complement strand
GACGCCAGGAAGGGGCGTCGCGGCCCGGTGCGGGCCCGGGGCAGGGTAGCGGCCGGCCGGGATCCGGAGGTCAGTTCGGCGGGCAGCGACCGGGAGCAGGCGCTTCGCAGCAGCCCGCGACGCGTCCCGGCGGAGCAGGGTCGCGTCCGACGACGAGCAACCGAGGGGGCGCGTTCGGCGGCTCCGAGAGCGGACGCTCCGCGCGCGAGGCGAGCGCCCGCGGCGCCTCGAGCCGCGGCCGCACCAGCTATGCCGGCGGTGGTGGAGGAAGAGGTGGGGGCGGCTTCGGAGGCGGGGGCGGAGGAGGAAGAGGCGGGGGCGGAGGAGGACGAGGCGGTGGTGGCGGTGGCCGTGG
Organism: Thermodesulfobacteriota bacterium; assembly: GCA_046744245.1. Taxonomy (GTDB): domain Bacteria; phylum Desulfobacterota; class Binatia; order DP-6; family DP-6; genus DP-6. Next base: position 1,296 of record JBKPBB010000022.1, on the reverse strand, counting down.
CGGTGGAGGCCGCGGAGGGCGCCGATGAGGACCAGCACGAAACTCGCGACCCTGCTCAGCCTGGCGCTGCTGTTCGCCACGGCTCGCGCGCAGGAGCGCTTCCCGTCCCCCGAGGCGGCGGCACGCGCGCTCGAGGCCGCCACGCACGGCAGCGGTGCCGAGCGCCTGGCGGGTGTCCTGGGTCCCGGGAGCGAGGAGATCGTGTCGTCGGGCGATCCGGTGGACGATGCTGCGGCGCGTAGGCGTTTCGCCACCGCCGCCGCCGAGCGGACACGGATCGAGCGCACCTCCGACGCGATCGCCATCCTGCACGTCGGCCGGAACGACTGGCCGTTCCCGATCCCGATCGTGCGCGACGCAGACGGATGGCGATTCGACACCGCGTCGGGCAAGGAAGAGCTACTCAATCGCCGCATCGGACGTAACGAGATCACCGCGATCGAGGTATGTCGCGCGTACGTGGATGCACAGAAGGAGTTCGCGAGGCGCTTCCACGTGTATGCGCAGTCGTTCCGCAGCACGCCGGGCAAGCGAGACGGCCTCTACTGGGAGGCGACCGATGGCGACGTGAGCCCGCTCGGGCCGCTGGTCGCATCCGCCACGGCCGAGGGCTACCACCAGGGCGAGGCCAGCGAGGGGCCGGCACCCTACCACGGCTACTTCTTCCGCATCCTGACGGCCCAGGGAGCGCACGCGCCGGGCGGCGCCAGGAACTACGTGAAGGATGGGCAGATGACCGGCGGGTTCGCGCTCATCGCGTCGCCAGCCGATCACGGATCGAGCGGCGTCATGACGTTCATCGTGGCGGAGCAGGGAGTGGTCTTCCAGAAGGACCTGGGCGAAGGGACGCGCGAGGCGGCGAAGGCGATCACGGCCTACGACCCCGACGGATCGTGGGAACCCACCCGCTAGACGGCACGTCCAGAGTCGGGAAGCCAGCCTCGAGGGGTTTCACGGCGGCGCGACGCCTCGCGCTCGGCTCGCTCGTGATCGCCGTGGCACTCCTCCCAAGCGCCGCCCGGGGCGTGACCCCATGCGCCGCTGACATCGAGAAGTTCTGCGCGAAGGTTCCAATCGGGAACGGGCGGATCCAGGCGTGCCTGAAGGAACACGAGAAGGAGCTCTCGCCCGAGTGCGCGGCCCGCCACGAGAACCTCGAGAGGGAGATGGGCGCCCTGGTAGCGAGCTGCCGCTATGACATCTCACGCTTCTGCTGGGATATCTCGCCGGGTCACGGGCGCGTCGCCCGCTGCCTCGTGCGGCATCGAAGCGATCTCTCCCCGATATGCAACGATC
>JBKPBB010000031.1:0-4555 GCA_046744245.1 Thermodesulfobacteriota bacterium | reverse complement strand
GAGCGCCGCCGCGCGGCCCGCACCCGGCCCGTGCTCCTCGCCGTGCACGGTCTCGACGAAGACCCAGCGCTCGCCGAGGCCGAGCCGCGCGAGGAAATCCGCCGTCGCGGCGATGCCGTAACCGTACGCCTCGCCGAACTCGTTCGTGGTCGGGTTGTACGCCGGCGCGTAGTGCCCCGTGTCCTCGTAGAGCCACGCGTCGTGGCCCAGCGCGCGGAGACCCAGGAGATAGTGCGCCGCCTGCCAGGCGTAGCCGCCGAGCGGGTTGCGCACCAGGTAGCCGGCGACGACGATGCGGGCCATCAGAGTCCGGCGTCGGCCAGCAGGCGCGCACACACGTCCTCGGCGCGGAAGTGCGCCTCGGCCACCTCGCGCGCGTGGCGGCAGGCGCGCGCGTAGTCGGCGCCGATCGCGGCCAGCCCGGCCACCGCCTCGTCGGCCGTGGTGAACGCATGCAGCCCCGGCCCGGGCGGCACGTGGGCCGACCAGCCCGTCTCCTGCACCACCGCCGGCTTCCCGCACGCGAGATAGGCCGCCGTTCGCGTCGAGAACCAGCCGCTACCCAGCGCGACATACGCGTTCTTCGCGATCGAGCACTCGCCGCGCGAGGCGAGGAGGTAGTCGCGGTAGGCGGCCATGGTCGCCGACACGCCGCGCGCGTCGCGGAGCCGCCAGCCGCCGGCCACGATGCGCTCGCGCGGCGCCGCGCCCGCGAGCGCCACCTCGAGCGTCTCCGGGGTGCGGGACGGCAGGTCCATGAAGCGCTCGAACTCGACGTCCTTGCCGCCGTAGAAGCGCCCGCCGAGCGAGGGCGGCGTCGGCTCGATCTTCCACGACATGACGGTGGTGAAGGGGCCGTCCGGCGCGGCGCGCACGGGCCAGTTGGCGAGCACGATCGGCTGGCGCGTCGGGTGCCAGGTGCACCCGCCGGTCGGGATCGGGCACCCGGGGCGACCGATCTCCTCGCCCAGGGTGAAGAAGACGTCGTGCTGGCGAATCAGGTCCACGGAGAAGCGGATCGACTCGTCCGCCACGCCCGCGTCGACGGCCGCGATCCTCGCCTGGCTGTAGCCCGGGTCGGTGTCGACGTACGCCTTCACGCGCGCCGCGCGATACGCGTCGCGGAGCCAGCACGCGCCGGAGAGGTTCAGGAAGAGGTCCGCGGCCGCGCACGCGCGCGCCACCGCGGGCTCGTCGAGGCCGTGGTAGGTCCCATCGGGCGCGCGCAGCGACCAGCGGCGCGCGAGGGCGGGCTCCAGGCTCGCGAGCGCGTCGTTCAGGTGGCGCGCGTTGCCGCGCACGTCGTCGGTGAACGTTTGCGCCGCCGGGTCGTAGAGCCACTGCCCGGTGTCCTCGAGGTACGTGACCTCGCAGCCGAGGGTGCGGAAGCCCTGCACGTACTGGAGGTAGTCCCACGCCACGCCGCCGACCGGATAGGTGGCGACCAGGCCGGTGACGACCACGCGCATCTATCCGAGCCCCGCGTCGGCCAGCAGCCGCCCGAGCACCGGCTCCGCCCCGAAGTGCGCCGCCGCCACCCGCCGCGCCGCCGCCCCGTGCGCCGCGTAGTCGCGGTTCACGCGCGCGAGCGCGTCCACCGCCTCCTCCATGGTCGAGTAGGCGAGCAGCCCCTGCCCCGTCGGCACGAACTTCCCGAAGCCGGTGTCCTGGGTGACGACCGGCTTCCCCGCCGCCAGGTAGCAGACGCTCCGGTCGCTGAACCAGCCGCTGCGCGGCCGGACGTAGATGTCCTTGGCGACCGTGAACTCGCCGCGCGAGCCGTAGATGAAGTCGCGGTAGGCATCGATGTCGGCCGAGATGGGACGCGGGTCCACGAGCTCCCAGCCCGCGCCGCGCACCCGCGCCTCGACCGCCGCGTCGGCGGGATCCATGGCGAGGCTAAAGCGCTGGGGCGTGTGGCGCGGGAGGTCGAGGAAGCGGAGGAAGTTGACGTGCTTCGACCACTGGTAGGTCTCGCCGCGGAAGGTGATGTTCTTGCCCTTGTTCTCCCACGAGGCGATCGAGGTGAAGAAGACGGCGCCGGGATCGGTGCGCGGCGCCCAGCAGTCGAGGACGACGGGCGGGCGCGTCGTCCGCCACGCGAAGCGCTCGAGCGGCACGGGGCAGTCGGCCGCGCCCAGGTTCTCGCCGTAGGTGAAGAGGACGTCGTGGCTCGCCAGGAAACCGAGCGAGGACTCCTCGCCGGCGGCGATGCGGAGCTGCTCGTAGACCGGGTCGGTCTCGATGTAGAGGAGCTTCGGCCCCCGGCGGTGCTCCTCGCGCGGCGCCGTGGCCCCGCACAGGTTCACGATCGCGGCCGCGTCGCGGTAGAGGGCGTCGAGGTGCGCGCGCGGGAGGCCGTGCGTCTCGCCGTGCATCAGGTCGACGTACGCCCAGCGGTCGGCGAGCCCGATCCGGCGCATCACGTCGGCCACGTAGCGGACCGCGGGCGCGCAGTCCTCGGTCGTCGTGCCGAGCCGCGGGTCGTAGGGCGGCGCGCCCGAGTCCTCGACGTAGCAGACGTCCCAGCCGAGCTGGTGGAAGCCGCGCAGGTAGTGGATCGCCTGCCACGACACGCCCGCCATCGGGTACTGCCCGAGGATGCCGAGGACGAGGAGCGGCTCAGGACGACGCGGCACGGCCCGGCTCCTCCCCGAACTGGGTGCGGTGGAGACGCGCGAACGGCCCGCCGCGCGCGACGAGCTCCGCGAACGTGCCCTGCTCGACGATGCGCCCGTCGTCGAGGACCAGGATCACGTCCGCCCGCCGGACCGTCGAGAGCCGGTGCGCGATGACGAAGGTCGTGCGCCCGGCCAGGAGCCGCTCGAGCCCCTGCATGACGAGCGCCTCGGTGGCGGCGTCGAGCGCCGCGGTGGGCTCGTCGAGGATGACGAGCGGCGCGTCGCGGAGGATCGCGCGGGCGATCGTGATACGCAGCTGCTCGCCGGCGGAGAGCGTGGCGCCCGCCTCGCCCACCACCGTCTCGAGGCCCTCCGGGAGCCGCGCGAGGAAGTCGTCGAGCTGCGCCAGGCGGGCCGCCGCGCGGATCTGCTCCGGGGTCGCGTCGGGCCGGCCGTAGGCGATGTTCTCGCGCACCGTGGTCGGGAAGACGAGCGCGGGCTGGAGGACCATCGCCACCTGCTGGCGGAGCGCCTTCAGCTGGAACTCGCGCACGTCGATGCCGTCGAGCAGCACGCGCCCGGCGGTGGGGTCGTAGAAGCGCGGCACCAGGCTGACGAGCGTCGTCTTGCCCGCGCCGGTCGCACCGACCAGCGCCACCGTCTCGCCCGCGCGGGCGTGGAAGCCGACGCCCTTGAGCACGAGGCGCGAGCGGTCGTAGCCGAAGCACACCTCCTCGAAGGTGACGGCGCCGTGGACCTCGCCGCGCGCGAGCGGGCGCGGCCCGTCCTGCAGGTCGGGCGCCGTCTCGAGGATCTCGAACACGCGCTCGGCGCCGACCCGCGCCCCCTGGATGAGCCCGTAGGTCTGCGTCAGGGTGTTGATGGGCGCGTAGAGCGAGGCCAGGTACGAGGTGAACACGAGCACCTCGCCGACCGTCAGCCGCCCGGCGAGCACGTGCATCGCCCCGAACCAGAGGACGGCCGCCGTCCCGCCCGCGATGAGCACGCTCGTGAACGCGGAGTACGCGGTCTGGAAGGTGTAGAGGCGGAGGGTCGCCGCCAGGCTCTCCGTGCTCGTGCGCACGAAGCGGCGGTGCTCGGCCTCCTCGGTGGTGAACGCCTGGATCACGCGGATGGCGCCCATGGTCCGCTGCGCGACCGCCCACAGCGCGCTCTCCTTGACGCGCGAGTCGCTGGCGAGCGCGCTCATGCGGCGGCTCATGCCGACGATGGAGAGGAAGAGCGCCGGCACGATCCCGAGCGCGATCAGCGTGAGCACCCAGTCGAGCCGCAGCATCACCACCAGCATGCCGACCAGCATCACGAGCGAGCTCACGATCGGGAAGAACCCGTTCATGGTGAGCGTCTGGATGGCGAAGGTGTCGGCCGTCAGCCGGTAGAGGAGATCGCCTACTTCGCGTCGACTGTGAAAGGCGAGCGAGAGCCGCTGGAGGTGGGCGTAGAGCTCGCTCCGGAAGTCGTTCACCATGCGCTGGCCGACGCTGATGGTGGCGTAGTTGCTGCTGACGCCGAGCGCTCCCAGGAGCGCGTAGACGCCGACCAGCGCCACGCAGGCGGCCGCCAGGAGCCCGCGCGCGCCGAGCGCGCCCGCCCACGGCCAGTCGAGCGGGCGGCCGCCGAGGACGTTGTCGACGATCACCTTGAGCGGCCAGGGCTTCGCCAGCTCGAGGAAGCCGATCGCCAGCACCTGCGCGACGGCCGCCGCGAACAGCCCCCCGTAGGGGGCGAGCCGCCCGAGGACCTTGCGCGCGAGGCCGAGGGTGCCGCGCAACGTCAGGCCGCCTGGGCTTTCGCTGGCGCCGCCCCGCTCCCCAGCGGGCGGAGCGCGATGCGGCCCGCGACGATGTCGAGCGTGTCGTTGAGGGTGCGCCCGAGGCGGAGGTTCTCGGCCACGATGACGCCCAGGTTGACGA
>JBKPBB010000431.1:0-5038 GCA_046744245.1 Thermodesulfobacteriota bacterium | reverse complement strand
GCTGGAGGTCGTCGCCGGTGTCGACCACCGTCACGATGCCCGCCGGGCCCTCGGCGAGCGCGCGGAGCGTCTCGCCGGATGCGAGGTGTGTGAGCGGGGCCCGCGCCGGGTCGAGGGCCACCAGGGCCAGCAGCGCGGCATAGCCGAGCGGGCGGAGCCGCGCGCCCACCGGCGCGACCAGGTCGGCGAGGACGACGTACGCGACCGCGGCGAGGAGAAACCCGGCCCGGAGACCGATCGCCGGCAACACGACGAAGCCGGCCGCGAGCGCGCCGCCGACCGCGCCCAGCATGTTCGCGGCCGCGAGGTCGCCGAGGGGACGGGCCGCCCCGTCGCGATCGCCGAACTCCGCCCACAGCGCCGGCAGCACGGCGCCGGAGGCGAGGGCACCCGGCCCTGCGGTCGCCGCCGCGAGACCGACGATGCGGAGCACGTACTCGCCGAGCCCCGTCTGCATGCCGACGTAGGCGAGGCCGTCCGTCGAGCGGACGAAGAGCCAGATGCCGCCGACCGTCGCTGCCGCCGCGCCGAGGAGTGCGCCGCCCGCGACGGCGGCGGGCGCCGTGCGTCGGAGGAGCAGCGCCGACAGCGCTGCGCCGGCCGCGAGCGCGAGCAGGAAGACGAGCCCTACCGCCGCGAAGGAGTAGACCGAGTTGTGCAGCACCTGCGCGAACAGCCGGGTCCACAGCACCTCGAGGCCGAGGCCGAGCGCGCCGCTTCCGGCCGCCACCAGGCGGAGCCGTACCGGCGCGAGCGCCGGCAGCCCGGAGGCGACGGGCCTCGGCGCCGCGACGCCGGCGTCACCCACCGCGAGCGCGACCAGGCCCGCGAGTGCGCTCGCGCCCGAGACCGCGAGGTAGCTCGCCGTGACACCGATCCGGGCCGGCAGACCGAATCCCATGGCCGCGATGCCGATGCTGCCGCCGACCGTATTGACGGCGTAGAGAAGCCCGCCCCGCCGGCCGACGCTCGGCGCCGCGAGCGCGTGGCCGAGGACCGGAAGCGTCGCGCCGAGGCAGAGCGTCGCCGGAAGGAGGGCGAGCGCCACGGCGGCGACCCGCGCCGCGAGCCCGGCCGTCCCGAGCGCCTCCTGCGCGCCGTCGGCGGCCAGCGCCCGGAAGACCGCGACCGACCAGAGCGCGCCGGCCGCGGCACCCAGCTCGAGGACCCCGTAACGCGCGATCGGTCGCCTCGGAGCACCTCGCGCCAGCGCCGCACCGACCCCGAGCCCGGCGAAGTAGCCCGCCAGCACCGTCGCGGCGGTCGGCGCGGTCGCGCCGAGGACGAGGCCGGCCGACCGCATCCAGAGGAGCTCGAGCCCGAGCGCGGCAGCGCCCGAGAGCGCGAAGCAGAGCCAGAGAAGCCCGCTCACGGCGCGCGCAATCTGGCCGCTCCCTGGCGGATCATGCTCCCGGTTCCGACCACGAGGAGCATGAGGCTCGCGAGCGCCACTTCCGCCGGACCGAGCGGCAGGTCCATGCGGTAGGCGCAGTAGAACCCCCCGAAGGCCGCGGCGCCACCAATCGCCGCCGCGACGAGCGAGAAGGAGAGCATCCGGCGGGTCACGAGGCGCGCCGTGAGGGGCGGCACGACGAGGAAGCCGAAGGTGACGAGGGGGCCGGCCGTCATGACGCCGAGCGAGATCGTGATGCCGATCAGCAGGTAGAGGAGGCCGTCCCAGAGCTCGGCTCGCTTGCCGAACACGACAGCGAGGTCACGATCGAACGAGACCAGCAGGAACTCCTTGCGGAAGGCGAAGAGCACCAGCACGACCGCGCCGAGCACGTAAGCGAGGAGCGTCAAGCTGGTGCGGGTCGTCGCGAGGATGTCGCCCTTCAGCAGGTTGACCATCTCCGCATCGCCGTGCGGATCGACCGCCAGGAAGAGGATGGTGAGCGCCGCCGCGATCGCGTAGGTGACGCCGATGCGCGCCTCTACGGTCTCGCGCCCGCGCCGCTCGAACGCCGTCAGCACGAGGAGGCCTCCCAGCGTGAAGGCGAAGGAGCCCAGCATCGCGAGCTCCCGCTCGCTCACGTTACCGTGCTCGTGCGCGCCCACGGCGAGCCGGTAGCCGACGAACGAGAACGCGATGCCCGCGGCCGAGAGCTGCGGCAGCGCGACCCCCAGGAAGATCATCCGCCGGAGCACGAAGTAGGCGCCCACGAGCGGGCAGACGACACCCACCAGCACGCTGCCGACGAGCGCGTCGCGCAGCAGGAAGTCGGGGCTCAGGATCTGGACGAGCGTGCTCATCCGCGGGCGGCGACGGCCCCGAACACGTCCGCGATGTGCTCCGGCGAGAGCAGCTCCTCCGCGGTGCCCTTCACCGCGCCGCCGTCGTCGACCCAGATGACCGAGCGTACGACCTGCCGGACGATGCGGAGCTGGTGGCTCACCAGGACGACCGTGAGCCCGCGCTCGCGGTTGAGCCGGGTGATCACGTCCATGATCGCGACCGTCGCCCCGGGATCGACGCCCGCCGTGGGCTCGTCGAGGAGGAGGAGCCGGGGCTCTGCGGCGAGGGCCCGGGCGATCAGGATGCGCTCCTTCTGGCCACCCGAGAGCGCCCAGAAGGGCTGCTTGGCGATGGCGTCCAGCCCGACCTGCGCCAGGCACTCGGCGGCGAGGCGGTGGTGCCGCCGTCCCGCGGGCTGGAGCGGCCGCAGCCGCGCGAAGGTGCCCATGAGGACGACCTCGAGCACCGTCAAGGGAAAGATCGGATCGAGGGACTCCCGCTGCGGGACGTAGCCCGGGGGGCTCGTGCGGCGGTCGAAGCCGTATTCGATCCGCCCGGCGAGGAGAGGGAGGAGACCGAGCATCCCGCGCAGGAGTGTGGTTTTGCCGGCGCCGTTCGGGCCGAGGAGCGCGCAGAACTCGCCCGGCTCGACCGTCAAGGTGACGCCCTTCAAGATCGGGCGGCCCTCGTAGCCGAGACTCACATCCCGGAGTGCCAGCGCCGGGACGCTCATCAACCTCCCTGAACCGCCTTCAGCATGGTGTGCAAGTTGTAGTCCACGAAGCTGATGTAGTCCTTCGCCTGCGGCACGCCACCCACGAACGCCGGCAGCTCGACGAGCTTCGCCCCTGTGGCCTGCGCCACGGTCTCCGCCAGGCCGGCCGGATAATGCAGCTCTCGCACGACGATGTCCACCTTGTTCTTGCGCATGGACTCCTCGAGCTCCTCGATGTGGCTCGGCGTTGGAGGGATGCCCGCGCGGAGCTCGATCGTTCCGAACGCCTCCATGCCGAAGCGCTCGGCGAAGTAGATCAGGTCGGGATGGTAGCTCACGAGCTTCTTGCCGTGCAGCGGGGTGGCTTCCTTCTCCCAGCGCGCGATGGCCGCGTCCAGCTGGGCCAGATAGGCGTCGAGGTTCTTCTTGAAGACTGCCGCGTGCTCCGGGTAGTTGCGGCCGAGCCCTTCGGCAATGGCGCGGGCCGCCTCCTTCATGCTGACCGGGTCGAGGTTGTAGTGCGGGTTGCCCATCGGGTGCTGATCGCCGAGGGCGCGGTCGATGCGCGTCGGCACCTCGAGCACCTCCACGTACGTCGAGCAGTCGATGTAGCCGGGCGCATCGCGCAGGATCCTCGGGTTCCTCGAGGCCTCGATCAGCGCGGGCAGGAACGCGTGCTCCGCCTCGAGGCCGAGCAGCAGGAGGACGTCTGCCCGGTTGAGCTGGGTCGCGAAGCTCGGCTTCATGGGCACGGCGTGGATGTTCTCGACCCCGGTGGCGATGCTCGAGACGTCGACGAGGTCGCCGCCGATGTGCCGGGCCATGTCGGCCAGATCGGGGATGGTGGCGACCACATTGATCTTCGAGTCGGCCGGCGCCAGCGCGGCGGGGCCGAGCAGGGTGAGGATGAGGAACGCAATCGTGAGACGTTTCATGTCGATTCTCCTTGGACTCAGCGATCCCTGAAGCTGTGGACATGGCTGCCGAGGATGACCGTCCACTGCAGGAAGAACTCGTTCTCGTGGAGGCCCGGCTGCTCGAGGCGCGTGTACTGCAGACGCAGGCGATTGAACTCCGACAGCCACAGCGTCAGGTACGGCGAATACGCTGTCGTGTAGCCCGCGACGTGATCGAGGTCCTGTGCATAGTCGAAGAGGAAGCCAGGGTAGTAGCGCTGGGTAAGCCGGGCCTCGAGGTAGCTGTACAGGCCGACGGCGTCGCGGCGCTTGAAGACGAGCGGCGTCGCGGCCGCGCTCGTCGGGTCGGCGAGCGTGAAGGGTGAGCCCCGCGTCTCCGCGGCGAGCGTCGGCACGCCGAGAGCGCGTTCGAGGTTCGTCGCGACCGCGGCCGAGGTGGTCGGGAACCCGCCGACCGGCCGGTCCTCCTGGTTGTAGAGCAGCTCCGTGCCCCACACGAGCCCGCGGTAGCTCGCCTGGCTGAGCGGCGAGTAGCGGTATGTCAGGTCGATGCCCGCGAGGGTCCGCGACGCGCCGTTGTCGATTTTGACCTCGGGCGTGTACGCCCAGCTCCCTCCGAGGTCGACGCTGTTTGCGTCGCTCAGGTTGAAGAACGTCGCCGCCCGGCCGAGGTAGGTGAACTGCGAGAGGTCGCGCGACACCGTGTTGTCCACCCGGTCGTTCTCGGCGCCCATCTTGTTGTACCAGCCCCCCGTCAGCGTCAGGTACTGTTTCATCGGCACGAGGTAGTTCAGCTCGACGCCGTCCGCCTGCGACTCGCCCTGGACAAACCGGTCGAGAACGACCGGGCGGTTCACGAACGGCAGGTCGTGGTCGTGGAACTTGGAGAGCCGCCCGAAGTCCGCGAAGAAGCGACCGCCCTTGAAGGTGAGGTTGTATGGCAGCGAGGTGGTGACGATCGCCGCTTCCTCCACGTCGAAGCCGCCCTGCTTGCTCCCGGTGATGATCGCGTAGCCGCGCGCGAAGGGATCGACCGAGGCCGAGATGCCGAGCTCGGCGGCGCGGAGCTCGAAGTCGCCGCGCGTCTTGCTGCCGTACGACCCCACCGTGTCGACGATGAGCCCGATCGCCGGGTTGAACTGCGACGGGAAGGTCTTGTTGGCCGCCGCG
>JBKPBB010000128.1:0-10757 GCA_046744245.1 Thermodesulfobacteriota bacterium | reverse complement strand
GCTCGGGGTTGGGCACGATCTCATGGATCGGCACCGTGAGCTCGCCCGGCGCCGCGGCCGGGACCCGCCCGCCCTCCGGCGCCGGAAAAAGCGCCTCGATACCCTTCCCCAGGGCCTTCCGTACTCCGCTCTCCATTCAGCTTTTCTTTCTAAGGCGCATCGGCATCATTACGCCTCCGCGTCGTGCGGCATGGGCTCGGCCAGCGCGGGCGCGGCGATCTCCCGTGCCAGCGCGCGGTACGCGACGGCTCCGCGTGAGACGGGGTCGTAGAGCAGCACCGGCATGCCGTGGCTCGGGCTCTCCGACACGCGTACGTTGCGGGGGATGACGGCGCGAAAGACCTGATCGCCGAAGTGGGACCGGACCTCCTCCTGGACCTGTCGGGCGAGGCTGTTGCGTCCGTCGAACATCGTGAGGAGCAGGCCCTCGAGCGCCAGTGTCGGGTTCAGGGCGTCGCGCACTCGGCCGACCGTGTCGAGGAGCGCCGTCAGCCCCTCTAGCGCGTAGTACTCACACTGGAGCGGCACGAGCACGGAGTCGGCCGCGCGCAGCGCGTTCACGGTGAGCAAGCTGAGGGACGGCGGGCAGTCAATGAGGATGAAGTCGTACCGTGTGCGGACGCTCGCGAGTGCGTCGTTCAGCCGGTTCTCCCGCGCCAGCTGCGGGACGAGCTCGACTTCGGCACCCACCAGGTCCCGCGTGGCCGGTGCAACGGCGAGCCGCTCGATGGCCGTGCGGCGCACGATGTCCGTCATGGCGCGGCCACCGAGCAGGGCCTCGTACACCGTGTCTTCGCCGTCGGCGGGTCGAACGCCGACGCCCGTCGTCGCGCTGCCTTGCGGATCGAGGTCGACGAGAAGGGTCGGGTGGCCCTGGAGCGCCAACGCCGCTGCCAGGTTGATGGCCGTGGTGGTCTTCCCCACCCCACCCTTCTGATTGGCCACCGCGATCACCCGGCCCATCGCCCAGCTCCATCCCTCGAGGGAGCGGAAGCGCTCCCGCCCCCACGCCACGCGCGCCGTTTAGCACACCAGCCGCCACTATGAAACAGGCCGGCCGCGGTCGAAGAAGAAAAGGCTGCGCGCGCCGCCGCCAGGCAGGGCATAATCATGCCTGGCGACCAGACGAAACCCATGCTCGGCGGCGAGCGCGGAAGCCGGGCCTGCCGCGCGCGGCGTCTGCATCGCGATCGCCGCGCCGTCCGGCGCGAGGAACGGCGCCGCCAGACCGAGGAAGACGTCTAGCCTGAGGGCCCGCGAGATCGCTATCGCGGCGCGACCCGCCTGCTCGGGATCGGCCGCCGCCTCCTCCGCACGCATTTCGAGGGCGCGGGCCGCGGGGAGCGGGATCGCGCGGATCGCCTCGCGCAGGAAGCTCGCGCGCCGGCGTCGGGACTCGATCAGGACGAACTGCAGGTCCGGGCGAAGACACCCGAGCACGATTCCCGGGAAACCAGCGCCGCTGCCGACGTCGACCACGAGCCCTGTGCTCGGGAGGTGCGGGGCGGGAGCGAGTGAGTCGATGGCGTGGGCGTGTATGAGACTCGCGAGGTCGCGCTGGCCGGTCAGGTGAATGCGGCGGTTCCAGACCGCGAGCAGGTCGAGGAAGCGGACCAGGCGCTCGAGCGCGTCCTGGCCCACGTCGACACCGAGCGTCCGCCCCGCAGTGCGCAGGAGCCCGACCTCCGCAGGCGTCATGCGCGCGGAGCCATGGGCCAGCGGGTGAGGCCTCGGCTCAGCTTGCGGGCGGCTTCGGCCGCGGCGGCCTCCGCGATCGCTCGGGCGGTAGGATGACCACCTTCCGGTAGTGCCCCTCGCCCTGGCTCCGTGTCGAAATCGTCCGATCGTTCTGCAGGGCCAGATGCACCACGCGCCGGTCCCGGGCGCTCATCGGGTTCAGTGTCACGGGTCGCCCGGTCTGCTTGGCCTTCTCGGCAAGCCGCCGCGCCAGCTGGGTGAGATGCTCAAACCGCCGCTCCCGGTAGTGTTCGACGTCAATCATCACCCGCCCCGAAACCCCATCCTCTCGGCCGACGATGCGATTCACCATGTACTCGAGGGCGTCGAGAGTCTGGCCCCGCCTGCCGATGAGGAGGCCGCTGCTGTCGCCGCTCACCGCGAGCAGAACGCTCCCGGGGTCCGGCCCGGGCCCCGCTTCGACGACGCATGAGACGTCTAGGCGCGAGAGGATAGCCTCGAGGGTGCCCTTGCACTTGAGCTGGAAGGCTTCCGACACCGTCGCGGCGTGAGATGCTCCCGCTGCAGGGGCTTGAGTGGACGCGGCGGGCCCAGGCTGACCGTATTCCGCCGGCGGCAAGGTTTCCCGGGAATCCATCCCGGGAGCTTCATGCTCCAGACCAAGGAGCCGGGAGGCCAGGGGCGGGCGTACCGTAGCTCTCACGCGAGCCTTCTTCCCCCCGAACCCGAGCAAGCCGCGGGTCGCGTCGCTCAGGATCTCGATCTGCACCTGGTCGCGCGCAACGTCGAGGGCGCGGAGGGCCCTTTCGATGGCCTGGTCGATGGTATCCCCCTCGCTTTCGATCGACCGCATATCGTCTCCTCACTTCATGGACCGCATCATGAAGTACTGCTGTCCGATGGTGAGCAGGTTGTTCACCAGCCAGTAGAGAACGAGGCCCGCCGGGAACTTGAAGAACATGAAGGTGAACACGATCGGCATGAACATCATCATCCGCTGCTGGGCGGGATCGGCCTGCGCCGGCGTGAGCCACTGCTGCAGGAACATGCTGGCTCCCATGAAGAGCGTCAGCACCGGCACGCCGAACCCGAGCACCGGCAGCCGGTCGGGAGCGGACAGGTCGTTGATCCAGAGCGCGAAGGGCGCGTGGCGCAGCTCGATCGCCAGCGAGAGCGTGTTGTAGAGCCCAATGAAGACCGGAAGCTGAAGCACCATCGGCAGGCAGCCGGCAAACGGGTTCACATGATGCCGGCGGTAGAGTTCCATGACCTCCTTCTGGAACGCGAGCTGGTCGTCCTTGAAGCGCTCCCGAAGCTTGGCCATCTGTGGCTGAATCTTCTGCATTTCTCGCATGTTGCGGAATGTCGTCCGGGTGAGGGGAGCGGTCGCCCCCTTCACCAGGGCAGTGAGCACGATGATCGCCACGCCATAGTTCCCGGTGACCCGGTGAAGGGCCCTCAGGGCGTGCAGCAGGGGGATTGCGACGAACCAGAACCACCCGAAGTTGAGGGCCCGGCCCAGGTCATGGCCCGCGCGCGCAAGCATCTCCGGGTCCTTCGGCCCGCCGTAGACCGCGAACTTCGCCTTTCGACCAACGACTGCCGCGTCCATCCTGACCACCGGCAACCCCGCTGCGCCCGTCAGCACGGCGGGCAGCGTTCCGGACGCCGGCATTGCAACCGCGAGGAAGTACTGCGTTGCAAATCCGGCCCATGCGCTCGCCTCGAACGGGGCATCGCTCGTCGGTGCGTCCTTGACCGGCTTCTCAACCAGCCTGTCGCCGACCAGGGCGACGGCCTTCTCCGCGGCAGTCGGACTGTCAGCCCGAAGCGGCGTCACCACGAGTCCGAGCGGCGACGGCGCGGGAGCACCCGACACGGTCGCGGCGAGCCTGAAGAGATAGCGGTCCCCGGTGAATCGGTAGTGCTTCTCGATCTGCCCGCCGGCGGGCGAGTCGCCCTCGAACACGACCTCTGCGCTCTCGACCCCGTGCACTACCACGTCCGTCCGGGAGGGTCGGTACACCAAGCGCGCGTCACTGGCGCCGGAGCCGAGCTGTAGGGTGAGGGGCAGGACCGGGCCAGCTTCCACCAGATCGAGAGGGCTATCGTCTGCGACGGAGCGCCGATAGCCCTTGAGCTGGAGGGAGACTACGCGCGCGCCGACCGGCGTGATCGTGATCCGGAAGAGATCCGTCTCCACGTTCACGAAACCGCCGGCCCCCGGATCCGCTGTCAGATCGCTCGTGAGCTGGGGGAGAGGCTCACGCGCCGGCGTTGACTTCGACGCCACGGATGTCGGGGTGGCGACCTGCCGTCTCTGGTATCGGCTCAACACGAACTCCTGGTAGGCGAAGATCAGGAGTAGGGAGATCGCAGACGCGATCAGGAGTCGCTTCTGGTCCACGACTCACGTTCTCCGCGCAGGGACCGGATCGTAGCCGCCGTCGTGCCATGGGTGGCAGCGTGCGACCCGCCACGCGGCCAGCCACGCGCCGCGGACCACGCCGTGCTCCTCGATCGCCCCGATGGCGAACGCCGAGCAGCTGGGAACGAACCGACATGTCGCCGGCAACCCCGGAGCGAGCACGAGGTGATACGTCCTGAGCAGCGTGATCAGCGCCCGCGAGAACGGCCGCGCGCGTGGTCTGTCACTCGTCGGCGGAGAGCTCGAGGGCTCGCACGAACTCGGTAGCCGCTTGGGCATAAGTGAGGGTGTCCGCACCGGGCTTCGCAATGACGACCACGTCCGCCGGGGGCTCGATATCGCCACGGCGCGCGCGAAAAACCTCGCGCAGGAGCCGCTTGACGCGACTGCGGACCACCGCGTTCCCCACCCGCTTGCTCACCGTGACGCCGAGCCGCGAGCACGGCCCGGGAGCTGGTCGGCGGATGATCACTAGGTGTTCGCTGTGCCGACGGCGCCCCTCGCGCTGAACGGCGAGGAAGTCAGCGCGCCGGCGCAGGCGGACCGCCTTCGGGTAGCTGTGCGAGGCGGCCACGCTTCACCCGGGCTGCTTCGGCGGAATCGTGACCGTCAGGCGCCGGCGGCGCTTGTCGCGACGCCGCTTCAAAACGCGGCGCCCACCGGGCGTAGCCATGCGGGCTCGGAAGCCATGCGTTCGCTTGCGACGGCGGTTGCTCGGCTGATAGGTCCTCTTCATCGCTCACCGGGCCCGGCGCGGAAACGCGGCATACGAACACAGCGGTGGGGGAATGTCAATTTCCAAGCGGCAGAGGTGCTGGCCGAATTAGGCCACCGTCGGCCTTGAAATGTGAGCCGCTTGAATGGGCGACCCTACGGCATGCCCCACGGCGGCCGCCGGAAGCGTTCTTCCGTCCGTTCGCGGAGAGCCTCGGCGACGGCGTTGAGCCACCTGCGGAGCCTCCTGGCGAAACCACACCCCGGACAATCTAGCACAGGGCGCCCTCGATGGACCGGGCGTCTTGGCGATCTTCGAGGAACAGCTCCCGACCCGAGCCTAGCTCGAGGCCTGCGCCTCCGCAGTCCGCGGCGCGCTCTTCCCGGGATAGTCGCGCGCGAAATGCTCCTCGCACCGTCCGCGCGCGATGATCCGCTTACGACAGCCCTCGACGCGGCAGGTCTTGTAGCGACCCTTGGGCAGGGTGCCGCGTTTCCACCCGGCGTAGTGGCGGCGGCAGTAGCCCTTTCCGCCGTCGGCGGGCCGCGTGCATCCCTCCAGCTTGCACGGTGTGGAGCGGTTCGGCATGCGCCTTCCTTCCCTCAGTCCGATTGTGCGCCTGGAGCCAGACCTCGTGCCCGAGGCGGGCGAGGTGCGTCCCCAGGGCAGTGCCCCCGCTTCCGGCTCCGAGGATGGTGACCGCGGCCCATGGCTGGGGCGAGGAAGCTCGCACGAATGGACGCCGGCGCGCAAGCGCGGCGGTTCGATGTCGAACCGCGCGGGGGCTACGAGCCGGCAGCTGGATCGGGGTCGGCGGGCGGCACGGGCTCGTCCTTGGCCTCGCCGTCCTCCTCGCGCTCGGCGAGACGCGCGACCGACGCGACGCGCTCGCCTTCCTCGAGGTCGATCAGGCGCACGCCCTGCGTGTTGCGGCCGATCACGCGGATCTCGTTGACGCGCAGGCGGATCACCTTCCCGCCGCTCGTGACCAGCATGATCTGATCGTCATCCGTCACCATGCGAACGCCGATCACACGCCCCGTCTTGTCGGTGGTCTTCATGGTGATGATGCCCTTGCCGCCGCGCCGCGTGAGACGGTACTCCTCCATCTCGGTGCGCTTGCCGTAGCCGTTCTCGGACACCGCGAGGAGGGTGGCGCCGGGCTCCACCAGATCCAGGGAGACCACCTCGTCTCCCTCGTCGAGCTTCATGCCCCGCACGCCGTAGGTGTCGCGGCCCATCGGCCGGGCCTCCTCCTCCTTGAAGCGGATCGCCTGGCCGTCGCGCGTCGAGAGGATCGCCTCGCGCGTGCCGTCGGTCAGCCGGACGCCGATCACCTCGTCGCCCTCCTCGAGCGCGATGGCGATGATGCCCGAAGGCCGCGGGCTTGCGTACTGCATGAGGTCCGTCTTCTTGACCAGGCCCCGGCGCGTCGCGAAGAGCACGTAGCGCCCTTCCTGGAACTCGCGCACGGGGAGGAAGGCCGAGAGTTTCTCCTCGGGCTTCAAGCTGAGCACGTTCGTAATGCTCCGCCCGCGGGCCGTCCGGCCGGCCTGGGGGATCTCGTGCACCTTCAGCCAGAACACTTTCCCGGAGGTGGTGAAGAAGAGGAGGTAGGAGTGCGTCGAGGCGATGAAGAGGTGCTCGACGAAGTCCTCCTCGCGCGTGGTGGCCCCGATCCTCCCGCGCCCGCCCCGGCGCTGGGCGCGGTAGAGGGCCATGGCGTTCCGCTTGATGTAGCCCTCGTGCGAGATGGTGACCACCATGTCCTCTTCGACGATCAGGTCCTCGACCGAGATCGCGGCGGCCTCGTCCACGATCCGCGTCCGCCGCTCGTCGCCGTACTTCTCGCGCAGCGCGCGCAGCTCGTCGGCGATGATCTTCGCGACCTCGCGCTCGTCGGCCAGGATCGCGCGGTAGCGCGCGATCGCCTTCTCGGTCTCGGCGTACTCCTCGACGATCTTGCCGCGCTCGAGGCCGGTCAGGCGCTGGAGGCGCATGTCGAGGACGGCCTGCGCCTGGAGCTGCGAGAGCGCGAAGGTCGCCATCAGGCGCTCGCGGGCGCTGGTCGGGTCCGTGGCGGCACGGATGATGCCGATCGCCTCGTCCAGGTGCTCGATGGCGATCTTGAGGCCGGCCAGGATGTGGAGCCGCTCCTCGGCCTTGCGCAGATCGTAGATCGTCCGCCGGACGACGACCTCGCGGCGGTGCTTCAGGAACACCTGCAGCGCGTCCTTCAAGTTGAGCAGCTTCGGGCGACCATCGACGATCGCCAGCATGTTCACGCCGAACGACTCCTCCAGCGGCGTGTGCTTGTAGAGCTGGTTCAGCAGCACCTCGGCCACGGCATCGCGCTTGAGCTCGATCACGATGCGCATGCCGTCGCGGTCGGACTCGTCGCGCAGGCCATCGCTCGCAATGCCGTCGAGCTTCCGCTCGTTCACCAGCTCGGCGATGCGCTCGATGAGACGCCGCTTGTTCACCTGATACGGGATCTCCGTCACGATGATGGCCGAGCGGCCGCTCTTCTCGTCGGTCTCGACCGTCGCGCGCGCGCGTACCGTGAGGATGCCGCGCCCCTCGCGATACGCTTCGCGGATCGGACCCTGCCCGCAGATGAAGCCGGCGGTCGGGAAGTCCGGACCGGGAATGTACCGCATGAGCTCGTCGACCGTCAGCTCGGGGTGCTCGATCAGCGCCACCAGGGCGTCGCACACCTCACCCAGGTTGTGGGGTGGGACGTTGGTGGCCATGCCGACGGCGATGCCGGAGGATCCGTTGATGAGCAGGTTCGGAACCTTGCTGGGCAGGACGAGCGGCTCCTGGGTCGAGTCGTCGAAGTTGGGCACGAAGTTGACCGTCTCGCGGTCGATGTCGGCGAGCAGCTCCTCGGCGAGCTCGGTGAGACGGCACTCGGTGTAGCGGTAGGCCGCCGGCGAGTCGCCGTCGACCGAGCCGAAGTTGCCCTGACCGTCGATCAGCGGATAGCGAACGTTCCACTCCTGCGCGAGACGCACCAGCGCGTCGTACACCGCCGAGTCGCCGTGCGGGTGGTAGCGCTTGAGCACCTCGCCCACCACGCCCGCGCACTTGGAGTAACGGCGATTGTGGACGAGTCCCTCGCTGAACATGGCGTAGAGGATGCGGCGGTGGACCGGCTTCAAACCGTCGCGCGCGTCCGGCAGGGCGCGCCCGATGATGACCGACATCGCGTAGTCCATGTAGGACTCGCGCATCTGGTCCTCGATGTTGACCGGGACCCGCTGCCCCTTCTCGTCCATGCTCAGATGTCGAGGAAGCGAACGTTGAGGGCGTTGGCCTCGATGAACTTCCGGCGCGGCTCGACCTCGTCACCCATCAGAGTGGAGAAGATCTCGTCGGCCTCGTAGCCGTCCTCGATCTTCACCTGCAGCAGCGTCCGCGACTCCGGGTTCATGGTCGTCTCCCAGAGCTGCGACGCGTTCATCTCGCCGAGGCCCTTGTAGCGCTGCATCTCGAGCCCCTTGCGCGCCTGGGCCATGACGCGCGCGACCGCCTGCTGGAGGTTCGGCACCTGCTCCGCAGCTTCGCCCTCCCCGATCGTGTACGGTGGCTCCCCGGCGGCCGCGAGCTCGCGCGCCAGGCGGCGGAGCTCCTCGAACTCCGGACTGAGACAGAGCTCGCGATCGACGAGATTGCGGTGCGCGGCGCCGTTGGCGCGCGTGGAGGCGACCAGCGAGAGACAGGCGTGCTCACGATCCTGCTCGAAGGAGAAGCTCACGGGCAGCAGCTCGGGCGCCGCGACCTTCAGGTACACCTCGGCCGCCGCCACTACCTGACGGAGCCGGGCCTCGTCGGTGAGCACGGTCGCGTCCATCGCCGGCTGGCGTGCGAGGGCCGTCACCAGGTGCCGATTCCTGCCCTTGCGCTCGAGCACGTCGAGCACCTTCTCGAGGCGGATCGCCTTCTTCACGAGCTGCTTGAGCGGGGTGCCGGCGATCGCGGGTCCGCCCTGACCCCGAAGCGTCATGTCGCCCGCGCCCAGCTCGATCAGGTAGTCTTCGAGCGCCGCCTCGTCCTTCAGGTACTGCTGCGCCCGCCCCCGCTTCACGCGGTAGAGTGGCGGCTGCGCGATGAAGAGATGCCCGCGCTCGATGATCTCCTGATAGTGGCGGTAGAAGAAGGTGAGCAGCAGGGTGCGGATGTGGGCGCCGTCCACGTCGGCGTCGCACATGAGGATGATGGTGTGGTAGCGCAGCTTCGAGAGATCCTTGTCCTCCTTGCCCACGCCCGCCCCGAGGGCGGTGATGAGCACCTTGATCTCCTGCGAGGAGAGCATCTTGTCGAAGCGGGCCTTCTCGACGTTGAGGATCTTGCCGCGCAGCGGCAGGATCGCCTGGTTGCGGCGGTGGCGGCCCTGCTTCGCGGAGCCGCCCGCCGAGTCGCCCTCGACGATGAAGAGCTCGGACAGCGCCGGATCGCGCTCCTGGCAGTCGGCGAGCTTGCCCGGGAGCCCGCTCCCGTCGAGCGCACCCTTGCGCCGCGCGAGCTCCTTCGCCTTGCGGGTCGCCTCCCGGACGCGCGCGGCCTCGAGGCCCTTGAGCACGATCCTGCGTGCTTCCGCCGGATGCTCCTCGAAATAGACCCCGAGGCGATCGTTCACCAGCGCCTCGACCGTCCCTTTCACCTCGCTGTTGCCGAGCTTGGTCTTGGTCTGGCCCTCGAACTGCGGCTCGGGGACCTTGACGCTGATGACCGCGGTGAGCCCCTCGCGCACGTCGTCGCCCTGGAGCGCCTCGTCGTCCTTCTTGAGTACCCCGTTCGCCACCGCGTAGGCGTTGATCGTGCGCGTGAGCGCGGACTTGAAGCCGACCAGGTGCGTGCCGCCCTCGATCGTGTTGATGTTGTTGGCGAAGGCGTACACGTTCTCCGCGTAGCCCTCGTTCCACTGCAGCGCGATTTCCATCTCGATGCCGTCGCGCCCGCCCTCCAGGTAGACGACGTCGGGATGGATTGGCGTCTTCGCTTTGTTCAGGTGCTGCACGAAGGAGACGATGCCGCCCTCGTAGAGGAACTGGTGCGACTTCTGGTCGCGCTCGTCGTCGATCGTGATGTGGATGCCGCGATTCAAGAACGCCAGCTCGCGTAGCCGCTGCGAGAGGATGTCGAAGCTGAACGACGTGGTCTCGAAGATGAGCGGATCAGGCTTGAAAGTGATCTTGGTACCACGCTGATCGGTGACGCCGGTCTCCTGGATCGGCGCTTCCGGATCGCCGCGGTGGTAGCGCTGGAGGTACACCTTGCCGCCCCGTCGCACCTCCATCTCGAGCGTCTCGGAGAGCGCGTTCACCACCGACACGCCGACGCCGTGGAGCCCGCCGGACACCTTGTACGCCGCCTTGTCGAACTTGCCGCCGGCGTGCAGCTTGGTCATCACGACCTGGGCGGCCGAGACGCCTTCGGCCTCGTGCATCTCGACCGGGATGCCCCGCCCGTCGTCGTCGACCGTGATGCTCGAGTCGATGTGGATGGTGACCGCGATACGCGTGCAGTGGCCGGCTAGCGCCTCGTCGACCGAGTTGTCCACCACCTCGAAGACGAGATGATGGAGACCGCGCTCGCTCGTGTCACCGATGTACATCCCCGGGCGCTTGCGGACGGCCTCGAGTCCCTCGAGGACCTTGATGTTCGCGGCGCCGTAGGCGGACTCGGTCTCGGGCCTGCTCATGGACCTCCGAAAAGCGGTTTTGTTGCTCTTCGGATTCTACCCGTTAGAGGGCTCGGACGCCATAGCGAGGCGACGAAAATTGCATCGATATTCTCATAGCTTGTGACCCCTTTATGGCTACGAATAGAACGGCAGCCCAGGGGCTCGATCGGGGTGCTCGGCGCGGGCTCGGGTCAGAGCCGCATGGGCATCACGACGTAGGTGTAGTC
>JBKPBB010000310.1:0-9632 GCA_046744245.1 Thermodesulfobacteriota bacterium | reverse complement strand
TGGTGGTTGTGCTCGTGGTCGTGGTGGTCGGGCGGGTCGTGGTGGTGGATCGGGGTGGACGTGGTGGTCGGGTCGTGGTGGTCGGGCGGGTCGTCGTGCTGGTCGTGGTCGAGGTCGTCGTGGTTCTGGGCGAGGTCGTGGTGGTCGTGGTGCTCGTGCTGGTCGTCGGCGCCATCGTGGTGCTGGAGGTCGTCGTGGTGGTCGTCGGGGGCGGCACGAAGTCGAAGCTCCCGAGCGAGGTCACGGGCGAGAGGTTGCCGGCGTGGTCCACCACCTGGGCGGCGAGGAAGACGACCTGCCCCGCGAAGCGGCCGTCGCTTACCGTGAGCGACGTGCCCGCGTCGTGGTTGCCCCGCGGCGGCGCCGGCACCGAGGCGACCGGGGTCGCGCCGTCGAACTGCGTCTGGGTGGTGATCGGGCCCGCCGTGGAGAACCGGAAATCGAACTTCGCGGCCGTGCCGCAGTAGAGATCGTCGCCCGGGATGCGGGAGGTGGTGATGGTGATCGCGTTCGTGGCCGGGTCCGTGCTGCTCGCGACGACGTCCCGGGGGGCGAGGCGCGCGGGCGGCACCGTGTCCTCGCCCGCGAGGTTGTTGTTCCGGTAGTCGACCTGCGGGTTGTAGGCCCCGTCGCGGCCGTCGAGGTTGGCGGTCGTCGCCGTGTTGCACATCGGGGCCGGCGTATCCCAGAGGAAGTAGTTCCCCTCGCGCGTCGGCCAGGCGATGTTGAGGCGGCCGTCGTCGTCGATGTCGCCTGCGGCTGGCGAGCCCGTGTGCCAGCCGCCGGTCAGCTTCGGCCACCCCGCGGGCTCACGGCCGGTGAAATCGAAGGCATGCACGAGGTAGAGGCCGTTCCCGGAGATGAGCTCCGGCAGGTCCAGTGTCCCGCCGGGGTCGGCGCCGGGGTCGATGGTGGGGCCCACGTTGGCGAGGAGTGGAACGGTGGTGAGGCCGAAATCGTCGATGACCTTGGGGAAGCCTTCGAGCGGCTGCCCGGTCGCCGCGTTCCACGCCTGCAGCACGTGGTGGAAGGGTTCGTTCTGTCCGACCAGGACCAGGTCGACGAGGCCGTTCAGCGTGACGCCGACCTTGGTGAGATCGAGCTTGCCGTCGCGGTCGATGTCGCCGACGGCGGGGTACTCGAAAAGGTTGAGGACGCTGCTGTTGTCCTGGGCCGTGTCGGACAGCGGCCCGTGCGTGCTCGGGTCCATGTCCCGCAGACGCGTGCCGTCCGGCCTGAAGAGCACGAGGTTGGAGGTCGTGAGGCTCGCCGCGATCTCGAGGCCGGGTGACGGGTCCATGTCGCCGACGGCAACGTTGTGACCGGGACCGATGAGCGGCAGAATGTCGATGGCGAGGCCGTCGAGCTTGACCGGCCAGCCGGCGACGAAGGGACCGCCCGGGTGCAGGTTGCCGTCGTGGTGGAGAGCGTAGATGCGGCCGGAGCCGCCGGCCGCCGCGAACGCCGCGGCCAGGACGGTGCCGGTGTTGACCCCGGGGACGGAAGTGGGGTTGTTCTGCTCGTTCGGGAAGAACTGGTTCGCGTTGCCGCTCGCCTTGTACACCTCGTTCGTCTCGATCACGACCTCGAGGTGCCCATCGCCCGCCAGATCGGCCACGACGGGCGTGTTGATGCTCTCGGCGCCCACCGGCGTCTGGCCGGGCCCGGGAGCCGGATCCTGAATCTTCACCGGCCAGCCCGGGAGCAGGTTCCCATGGCGGTCCCACGCATAGACGTGCTGGTCCATCGCCGCGACGACGATGTCGAGGAAGCCGTCACCGTCGAGATCGGCGAGCACTGGCGAGCCGAGGATGCCGGTCTTCACGTGGTTCGTCTTCGTGCGGAGCGGCACCGCCGAGAACGCCGGATCGATGCGCACCGGGAAGCCCGGCGCGAGCGTGCCGTCGTGGCGGATGACGTAGACGTCGCCCTCGATGTTCGCGTAGACGATCTCCGGGTAGCCGTCGCGGTCGAGGTCACCGATGGCGGGGCGCGAGGTGGTGGTGGGCGACGGTGGCGCGATGCGCCCGCTCGCGAAGGCGGGTGCACCCAGATGGGTGGCGACGTTGCGCGCCATGTTGGTCGTCACCGGGAAGCCCGGGAGCTGCGAGCCGTCGGCGCGGAAGGCGTAGATGCGCCCGGCCGCCGTCGCCTGCACGAGCTCCATCACGTTGTCGCCATCGAGGTCGATCATGTGCGGCGGGGGCTCGCCGCCGCCGTCGATGAGCCCGTCGCCGTTGGCGTCGATCGCGATCGGCCAGCCCTTGTGCTTGGTCGGGTCGTGGTGCACGAAGAAGACCTTGCGGTCCTCGCCGAGGTTGCAAGGCGGAGCGGGCGGCGTCGTGAGACAGCTCGGGTCGTCGTCGTCCCGGACGCGGAGGCGGACGGTGAAAGCGAACTGGTTCGAGGGGACGTTCGCCTGCCCCTGCACGACCGGGCCCGAGGGCGGAGCGGAGAAGTCGGTGCCGGGCGGGAAGGCGGCCATGACGTCGGCCAGGTTCAGGTTCGTGAGGAGCGCCCCCGGGCGGCGCGGCGGGGAGGTGCCGTCGTCGAAGCCGACGTGGCTCGGGCTCGAGCCCATCGCGAACTGCGTGAAGCTCGTCGGCTCGATGCCGATCCCGAACTCGAGCGTCCAGTGGAGTGACGTGGTGGGTCCCCGGTCGGCCGCGGCAGTGCCGACGATCGGCACCATGAGCGATTCGTTCACGCCGTCGTTGTCCAGGTCGGGGTCGAGCACCTGGAACCACGCCGGGCGCTCGAGGGTCGCCTCGGGCGGGATCTTGGCCGCGATGCCGAGCGCCGGCACGCCGAGGCGCTCGAGGGCGGCGCGCAGGTTGACCCTGCCGTAGCCGAAGTGCTGGTCCCAGCCCGGCTGTGACGGGTCCGGATCCCCGGTGCCCAGGGTGTCGCCCGGCAGGACGTCCTCGGCGGTGAGGGTGAGGATCTGCTTCACCTCGTTGGCCGTGAGCGGCGTCCCCCGCTGCTTCCCGTAGGACATCAGGAGGCCGGCGGCGCCCGCGGCCTGGCCGGTGCATTCGGAGCCGGTCACGCCCTTCATGTCGATGTGCGCATGGCCGCCGTACTGCGTGAGGTTCGAATCGCGGAACCAGGTTCCGATCGGCGCCGAGAGCGCGACCTGCGGGAAGGGCGGCCGGTTCACGTCCGTGCTGGCCCCCTCGGCATCCGCGACGGTGCCCTTCACGAAGATCGTGTTGTTGAAGTTGGTCGGCGAGTTGTGGTCTGCGGTGTTCAGGTCGGAGGACACGTCCATCTCCGCGACGCCGTGCTCGTAGGCGTACTGGGTCGCGGCCTGAGCAAACGCGGTGGTGGTGAGGGCACCGAGCGCGGCCTCGGTCACCTCGATGCCGTTGTCGGCGGCGTAGAGGAGACAGAGCGCGAAGTTGTTGTTGTCGACCACGAAGGTATCCCAGACCCGGATCGGGACGAGGCGGCACTGGGGACAGAGGCCGATCCCCGAGAGGCGGTTGTTGCCTTCCGCGACGGCGTCCGAGGCGCGCCCGCTGCCGTGGTTGTTCGCCGAGCTGTACGAGCTCGCGTCGAAGGGGTTGTTGTCGTCGTCGAAGAAGTCCCAGCCCGCGATGTCGTCGACGAAGCCGTTGCCGTCGTCATCGGTGCCGTCGGAGAAGAAGGCGATCAGGTCCTCGGCGTCGAGCTTGCTCGGGTCGCCGTGCGCGCCGGCGTTCGGCGGGACGATCCCGGCGTAGTCGTCCGGGGTGAAGATGCCGTCCCCGTCGCAATCGTACTCGGCGAGCGGCCGTCCCTTCTGCCCTGCGGTGGGGCCGCAGGGGACGGGCAGCTCGCCCGTGTTCAGCCGGACGCGCCGTCTGAGCTCCTCCCGGTCCCACTGGATGCCCGTGTCGCAGATGGCGACGTCGGTCGTCTGCTCGCCGATCGAGAGCTTCCAGGCGAGGTCGGCGGAGACGCCGGAGACCTGCGGCTGCCCGACGTGCGGGTTCCCCGGATCGCGGTAGAACGCCGTGGTCCGGCTCTGGTTCGGCGCGAAGCCGAACAGGCGGTGCTGCTCCTCGAACACGCTGCACGCCCCGGGCATGCAATCCATGTCCGGGTCGTCGGGCTCCGCCTTGTCGAAGTCGGGGTCGTTCGGCGTGTTGGCGCGCGGGTCCGTGTCGGTCGGCGGCCCGGGGAACAGACGCGAGTCGGCGACGACGAGGGCGGTGGTCAACACGCCCAGTGCGAGCGCGGCGAGGACGGCGGTGCGGCGCATGCGAGTCTCCTCCTGGGTCTCAGTCCGCCCTGTCGACGAAGCTTCCGGGCTGGTTCGGGGCGAGCACCGCGATCACCACGTCGGTACCTCCGGTATCGCATCCAGACCCATCCGTCCGCGCCGCGGAGACGCCGGCGGATCGTCGCTACCCAGCGACAGGGTAGGTTCCGGCGACGGGCCATGGGAGATCAATCCGCAATGGCGGGGGTTTTGCGTGCGGACATAAGGGAAAGGCCCGCCGGCTACAGGCGGGGGGTGCGCCCGGTCAGACGGGATGGTGCGGCACGAGGGCTTCGTTCGTGTAGCACACGCTCGCCGCGGCCGGAGCCGAATGCGCAGTGCGGCAATCGGCGAACCGCCGGGGTTCCGGCGCGCCTCCCGCCAGCACCCCCGTCAGCCGGTCGCCGAGGTCGCTGGCACCGTGACAGCCGGGATGTAGGTCTGGAGCGGCTCGGCCTTGCCGGCGACTCGCATGGGCGCGGCGGCTACGAATGCGATCGCCGCGCCGACGCGACGGCGCGTCTCTTCGGAGATGAGGATGGGCACCCCCTGCAGCTTCGTGAGCCCCTCGATACGCGAGGCGACGTTCACCGCGTCGCCGATCGCGGTGTACTCGCGCCGGCGTGGCGCCCCGATGTCTCCGAGCACGACAGTGCCCGTGTGAACACCGATACCCATGCGGAGCGGCGGTTCGCCGTGGGCGGCACGCTCGCCGTTGAATTCGTCGAGGACCCTCTGCATCGCCAGCGCGCACCGTACGGCCCGCTCGGCATGATCCGGCTGCGGGACGGGCGCCCCGAAGTACGCCATCAGCCCGTCGCCCAGGTACTTGTCCAGGGTTCCGCCGTGCGCGAAGAGCGTCTCGACCATGCGGCTGTGATAATCGTTCAGCATCGCTACCACTTGCGCACTCGTGAGCCGCTCGCTGAGCGCCGTGAAGTCCCGGAGGTCCGTGAAGATGAGCGTCACCTCGCGGCTCTCGCCCGCAGCTGCGAGCTCGCCGTGCCGCTCGAGGTGCTCGGTCACCTGCGGTGAAAAGTAGCGGCCGAGGCGTTCCCGCCGGAGCTGCTCTTGCGACACGCGGGCCACCAGGTGGACCACGCGGCGGCTGCCATAGGCGCAGAGCACACCAGCGCAGCCGGTGGCGAGTGCCGAGACGAGCAGCCTCCCGACGTCGAAGCCCTCGAGCACGCCGAGCAGGGTCTCCGCGCCCGTGGCGACGGCGGTGGCGAAAAGGACGTGGGCCTCCTCGAGGGAGAGCGCGGCCAGGAAGAGCAAGAGAACGTAGTACACCGGGGCGCTGGAGGCGATGGCGGCGGCATCGGCATGGTAGCCTGCCGCATGAAGCCTTGCGATGAGGTTCTGCAGCATCAGGAAAAGCACCGGCATGTCGATGAGGGGGATCGAGAGGCTGGCGAGCCAGGCCGCGCGGGGCGAGCGCGGGCTCACCCACAGGACCACACCGGCCGCGGCCCAGTACGTGGCGAAGAGCCCGAGGGACGGCACAATGTACCCCCGGATACTGAGGCGGAGAAGAAGCAGGAGCGCGAGGAACGCGGTCAGGGCCTGGAACCGGAACGCATTGATCCGCTGCGTGTTCTGCGCCCGTTCCTCGGCCAGCGTGCGGCCGAACAGATCGGCGTGCGGGAGGGCGGGGCCGGTCCAGCGCGACATGGGCACCCACGGCGACCGTAGGGCATGGGCGGGCGTAGGTGCAAGCGCGGGCGCCGCGCCCTCGCGCGCCGCGGTGCGACCCGGTCAGAACTGATACGTCACGCGAAGGCTGGTCTCGGACCGCCCCGCGAGCAGCCCGCCGAGCCCCCAGCTCTCGAAGATGGGCGTGCTGTGACCGCGCGGGGTGATGAAGTAGCGCTGGGCGAGGTTCACGACGAGATCGTCCCGCAGCACGTAGTCGACCGCCCAGAACGCCTCCATGTTGAACTGGTTCACCGGGTCCACCGCCATGCCGAGCGTGGGTACCAGGCCGCCGCCGCGGTAGAAGGTGAACGCGGCCAGCGTCGCCAGCGCCTCCCAGTCGCGAATCTTGTCCCGGAAGACGGGGCTCGCCCCTGAGGTTCGGACGCTCGAGGGGAGGTCGAGCGCGCCGACGAGACACGATCCCGCCTTCGCGCGCGCCGCGGGAGGAAGCTGGGCGACGGTGCCCGGCTCGCAGCTCGGGTTGTTGACCAGGTAGTGCCAGAAGAACTGACCGCTCACGAAGAACGTGGCACGCCGGTTGAGCCTGCGGATCCACGTGGGCCGGTCGAAGGCGAGCATCCCCTTCCACATGTTCTTCTTGGTGACCCCCGGGAGGGCCGGGGTGTCGATCAGCGACACCTTGCCGAGGTCGAAGAACGGGATCCCGACGTCGTAGACGGTCTCGAAGCGGTAGACGGTCTGCGTGTACGTCTCCTCGGAGTAGTTCAGCGAGGCGCCGACCGTGTGCACGTACGGCGCGATGAACTCGGCGGGAAAGATGCCGCGCGCGGTCAGGCTCCGCAGCCGCGCCTGATCGGCGGCGTCGTCGAACGTCCGCCGCACGGCGCGCAGCGGTGCGGAGTTGGTGCCGTCGTCCCCCGCCCAGCGCTGGTAGAAGTAGTCGAGGGTGAACTCGATCCCCTGCGGGGTCATGCCGTGGTAGCGCACCCCGACCTGGCTGTTCTCCATCGGGTTGCGCGCGTAGTCGCCCTTCTCGAACAGCTTGGTGCCGTCCATGAGCCGCGTGCACGCGGGCTGGCCCGCGCGCGGTCCGGTCGCCTGCCGGAGCCGCGAGTTGGCGAGGCACGGCCCGTCGAAGAAGGCGCCGTCCACGGGATTGGTGAGCGGATTGTAGAACGGCAGGCCCCAGGGCCGCGGCAGGAACGCCTGCTTCGCCGGCATCCAGTCGCCGGGGTTCCAGTACCATTCGAGGAAGCTCTGGGAGAACCGCCACACGTCGCCGAGGTCGTAGAGGAACTTGATGATCCACAGGGGGCGGCGGATCTCGTCCCACCCGAACCCGGGGCCGGGAAGCTCCTGCTGGAAGTGCCAGGTCAGGTCGAGGGGATTGACGCGATCGAGCATGCGGAAGTTGTCGGTCTCACCCCAGACGATCTGCTGGCGGCCGCCACGCACCGTCAGCGGCAGCCCCCGGAGCTTCACGTCGGCGTAGGCCTCGCGGAGCTGGTTGTCGAACTTGAGCGCCGTGCGCTCACCGTGGCTGAGCCCGCTCAGCTCGAGCTGCCCGCGCCGGAGCCGCCTGAAGCCCGACGGCGTGTTGAACCCGACCCGGGTGGCATAGTCGAAGAAGTCCATTCCCCCGTACGCCCTTCCGTGGATGTCCTCCTTCTGCACGAAGCCGGGGGTGAGGTCGTAGACGCTGTCGTAGACGCCCCGCCACAGGAGGAGAAGGCGGGAGCTCTCGACGAAGGGAACGTCGTACTTCCCGTAGAACCGGCCGGCCTGGAGCCAGTCGTAGTCCAGGCGGACGTGAGCGGTGTTGCGGTTCTGGATGTACTCGTACGTGCTCGCGTCGGGGTGGCGGACGAGGTTCTGAGACTGCAGGTTGCCCGAGAGCTGCACCGGTCCGAATCGTTGGGTCGCGGCCGCCCGCGGTGGCGAGGCGGCGACGGCGGCGAGCGCGACGAAGACGATGAGCCGAGAGTCGCAGCCCCCCATCGGCCGCCCGCTAGAAGGCCGGGGCCGGGGCCGAGCCAATCCACCTCTCCTGCATCGGCAGGAGCGAGGCGCCCGGCCCGGGCAGGCCGGTCTGAGTGTCGACCGTAGTCGTGCCGCTGACCCCGTCGCAGAACGTCCCCGCCAGCACGGCGCGGGCGGTCTTGGGATACGTCGAAGCCGGCCACGCCGGCAATGGTGCGCCAGGCAGCCCGGTACGCACGATCACCCCGCCGCCGGCCGTCGGGAAGCAGGGGCGCGTCGTGTCGCTCGAGCAGCAGAGCTGGCTCACCCCGCCCTTCACGTCGACGCACACGGGCGAACCGGTGACGGGATCGGGCGCCATGTGATCGCAGGCGGCTCCGCTGCACGTCGCGTTGCACGTGCCGCCACGGCAGTCGTCGTCCTGGCTCTGGCCGGGACACGGCTTGGGGCCCGTCAACGTCGACGTCCCCGTGGTGAGCGGAAAGATGACGGGGATGGTCCCTGCCGGGGTGCCCGGGGGCGGGCAATCGGAGGAAACGGTGAACATCTGGTTGCCCGGGGCATTGCCCACCACGACGAGCCCCTCGGTCCGGCACGCCTGGCCCTGCCGCGGACCGCTGTCGCAGGTCCCGGCCTTGCCGATGTCGCTCCCCGAGCAGCGCGGGCAGAGCCGGTTCGGCGAGGAGAGGAACACGTCCGACAGCAGGTGCAGGTTCACGACGGTCGCTCCGGTCTGGACGTTCGCGGTCCCGTCGGTGAGCTTCGGGCTGGCGAACCGGCTGGAGAGGCACACGCCGATGCCCTGGCTCAGGAGCGGGAGCGGCGGTCCGAACGTCGGGCCATTCACCTGATCGGTGCTCGGCTGGTCCTCCAGGCACGAGGGGTTCGTGCTCGCGTCGCAACCCGTGAGGCACATGCGCAGGACCGTACCCGACACCTGCGGAAAGTTGTGGGAGCTTCCCGTCCAGCCGCTGTCCAGGTCCGTGCCCGTCGGCTCGACGGTCATCATGAGCTCCCGGGGTCCTCCGGCGGGATTGGCCGGGCACTGACCCGCGCCCGTGTTCGGCACGCAGCGAAGGACGAGCGCGTCGCTGTCCCGTTTCGGCTTGCTGCTCGCGAGGGCAGTGAGCCGGAGCGTCAAGGGCTTCGACGGCTTCGCCCCCTTATGCCCCTGGCGCAGCCTTACTGGGACGATGGCCGCCGGGCCGCAGGTGGGCGCCGTCGAGGACGGCGGCGGCTGGAGACCGAGCCGCTTGGCCTTGGCAGAGAGTCTCACCTCGGTCAGCGGCTGGGGTGTGCAGCCGGGCACGTCGCTCTGGAAAACGCAGATGGACACGCCGAACGTGCAGACGCCATTCGGCGTCGCGTCGACGTCGCATGCCGGATCGCCGTCCTGGCAATCCACGCCCACCTTGCCGTGGTTCGCTTGCACGCCCGCGCTGGTGACCTGCCACTCGGCGTAGCAGTCGGTCTTCGCCGGGCCGCCGCCCGCGACGAGCGCCGGTGACGGCCGCGCGTGGGCGAGCGGCAGGACGAGGGCGAGCAGCCAGCGCGAACGGCTTGGCGTCATGACGGTCCCTTCATCATGTCCTTGGTCTTGATCGTCGCCAGGGCATGATCTCCTTGTCTCACCATTCCCGCCGCTGCACCGAGCAGCGCCGGGAGGTCGGCCGAGAGAATCGAGGGGCGAGGGCGATCCGACCCATCACCGGTGACCGCCTCGCCCGGAGCCGGCGAGCTCCCTGAC
>JBKPBB010000399.1:0-4062 GCA_046744245.1 Thermodesulfobacteriota bacterium | reverse complement strand
GCGCGGAGACGACCGCGACCGCGGCTGCCGCGCGCGCCGCGGAGCTCGGCGCCGCCGCCGTCATCTATACCGACATCGGCCGCGACGGGACCCAGCGCGGGCCGGACCTGGAGGGCACGCGGGCCGTCGCCCGCGCTGCGGGCGTGCCCGTCATCGCCTCGGGCGGCATCGGCGCGCTCGAGCACGTGCGCGCCGTGGCCGCGCTCGGTGTGGCCGGCGTGATCATCGGACGGGCGCTCTACACGGGCGCCGTCGGGCTGGCCGACGCGCTCGCCGTCGCGGAAGCCGCCTGATGCTCGCCCGCCGCATCATCCCCTGCCTCGACGTGAAGGGCGGGCGCGTGGTGAAGGGTGTGCGCTTCGTCGACCTGGCCGACGCGGGCGACCCGGTGGAGGCGGCCGCCCGCTACGACGCCGAGGGCGCCGACGAGCTCACCTTCCTCGACATCACCGCCTCGCACGAGGAGCGCCCGATCATCCTGGACGTGGTCGCACGCACCGCCGAGCGCGTCTTCATGCCGCTCACCGTGGGGGGCGGCGTGCGTACGGTCGACGACGTGCGCGCGCTGCTCAAGGCGGGCGCCGACAAGGTGTCGATCAACACCGCGGCCGTGGCGCGCCCCGACTTGGTGTGCGAGGCGGCCGAGCGCTTCGGGACGCAGTGCGTGGTGGTGGCGATCGACGCGCGCCGCGAGGCCGACGACCCCGCGCGCGGCTGGGAGGTGTTCACGCACGGCGGGCGCACGCCGGCCGGGCTCGACGCCGTCGAGTGGGCGGCGCGCATGGAGGCCGCGGGCGCGGGCGAGATCCTGCTCACCAGCATGGACCGCGACGGGACGCGGCTCGGCTACGATCTCGCGCTGACGCGCGCGGTGGTGGACCGGGTGGGCATCCCGGTGATCGCGTCGGGCGGGGCAGGGACGCTCGAGCACCTCTACGACGGGCTCACCACCGGCGGCGCGAGCGCGGCGCTGGTCGCCTCGCTCTTCCACTACGGCGAGCACACCGTGCGCGAGGCGAAGGCGTACCTCCGCGGCCGCGGCGTGGCGGTGCGGCCCTAGGCGATGGCGCTCGGTCTCCCCCGCGGCTGGCTCCGCGACACGGCGGCGCTCTACGCCCGCGTCTTCCGGCGCGGCGCGCAGCTCGCGCTGCGCAACTGGTGGGTCGGGCTGGTGGTGATCGTCTACGCGGTTCTGCTCGACATCGTCGCCGTGCTGACCGCGCCGCTCGGCATCGTGGGTGGCCTCCTCGCCTACCTCGCGCTGGTGGCGTGCTTCAGCTCGTGGCTCTCGCTGGTCGCGCAGGTGATCCAGACGGGCCGCATCCGGCTCGAGGACGTGCCGACGAGCTTCGCGACCTACTTCGGCGACCTCCTGAACGTCGGCTTCCTGTTCTGGGGTCTCCAGCTGATCGCGACCTACGTTCTTCGCCCGCTCCCTTTGGCGCAGATCGTGTTCCTGCTCGCGGTCTTCGTCTTCCTGAACGCCGTCCCCGAGCTGGTCTACGTCGGCCGCCACGCCGCGGCCGAGGTGCTGGTCGAGAGCTACAAGTTCATTGGCGAGAACTGGATCGAGTGGTTCCCGGCGAACCTGCTGCTCCTCGCCTGCGTGCTCGCGGTGCTGCAGCTCCCGGCGGGGCCGCTCGGCCTCATCGGCACGGTGACCTTCGGCGTCGTGCTCTACTTCGCGGCGATCGTGCGCGGGCTCCTCTTCCAGGAGCTGTCGACGACCAGCCGGCGGGGGCGGGAGTTCTGGCGGCGCGCGGCGGGATGAGCCTCGCGGTTGCTAGGACCTACTGCTTGTGAGGGGCCACGCGCAACTGCCCTAGTACCTGGCTCCCCCTCGCCCGCTACCCGTGCTGCGCCTCGAGGAAGCGCTCCGCGTCGATCGCGGCCATGCAGCCCGTGCCGGCGGCGGTCACCGCCTGGCGGTAGCTCGGGTCCTGCACGTCGCCGCAGGCGAAGACGCCGGGGAGGCTCGTCTCCGTCGTGCGCGGCCGGGTCACGATGTAGCCGCGCTCGTCCATCTCGAGCTGGCCCGCGAAGAGCTTCGTGTTGGGCTCGTGGCCGATGGCGACGAAGAGGCCCTGGGTCTCGAGCGTGCGGCGCTCGTGGGTGCGCGTGTCCTCGACCACCACGCCGGTGATCCCGCAGTTCTGCGGGTCGCCCAGGATCTCGCGCACCACCACGTTCCACACGAACTCGATCTTCGGGTTCCGCCGGGCGCGGTCCTGCATGATCTTGGAGGCGCGCAGCTGGTCGCGGCGGTGGAGCACGCGCACGCGCGTGGCGTACTTGGTGAGGAAGTTCGCCTCCTCCATGGCCGTGTCGCCGCCGCCCACCACCACCACGTCCTTCTCCTTGAAGAAGAAGCCGTCGCAGGTGGCGCAGGCCGAGACGCCGTACCCCATGAGCGTCTTCTCGGAGGGGAGGCCGAGGAGCTTGGCGGTGGCGCCGGTGGCGATGATGAGCGTCTCGGCGCGCTGCTCCCGGCCGTCCACGGTGAGCCGGAAGGGGCGCGCCGAGAGGTCGGCGGCGGTCACGTCGCCGTAGAGGTAGCGCGTCCCGAAGCGCGTCGCCTGCTTCTTGAAGACCTCCATCATCTCGGGGCCGAGGATGCCGTCGGGGAAGCCGGGATAGTTCTCGACGTCGGTCGTAATGGTGAGCTGGCCGCCCGGCTGCGAGCCCTCGACGACCGTGGGGCTCAAGTTGGCGCGCGCGGCGTAGAGCGCGGCGGTCAAGCCGGCGGGGCCGGAGCCGAGGATCAGCACGCGATGTGTGTTCGCATCGGGCATGGCGAAGCGGCGGGGAATATAAGGACTCGGTGGAGCGGGGGCAACCTGCTCAGGGCGCGACCGCGCGCAGCATCGCCTCGGGATAGCGGAGCCCGGCGGCGGCGCCGAGCGGCATGATGGCGTCGATCGCCGCCAGGTCCTGGGGCGTGAGCGCGACGGCGAGCGCGCCCACGTTCTCCTCGAGGTACGTCCGCCGCTTCGTTCCCGGGATGGGGACGATGTCCTTGCCCTGGGCGAGCACCCAGGCGAGCGCGAGCTGCGAGGGCCTGCAGCCCTTGCGCGCCGCGAGCGCCTCGAGGTGGCGCACCAGGTCGAGGTTTTTCTGGAAGTTCTCGCCCTGGAAGCGCGGCGAGAGGCGGCGGTAGTCGTCGGGCGCGAAGTCCTCGAAGCGCTTGATCTGCCCGGTCAGGAAGCCGCGCCCGAGCGGGCTGTAGGCGACGAAGCCGATCCCCAGCTCGCGGCACGTCGCGAGGACCCGGTCCTCCGGGTCGCGGCTCCAGAGCGAGTATTCGGTCTGCAGCGCGGTGATCGGGTGCACCGCGCACGCGCGCCGGAGCGTCTCCGGCCCCGCCTCCGAGAGGCCGAGCCAGCGCACCTTCCCCGCGCGCACCAGGTCGGCCATCGCGCCCACCGTGTCCTCGATCGGCGTGTTCGGATCCACGCGGTGCTGGTAGTAGAGGTCGATCGTCTCGAGGCCGAGGCGCTTCAAGCTCCCGTCGCACGCGGCGCGCACGTACTCCGGGCGCCCGTTGATGGCGCGCACCCGCGGGTCGTCGCCGCGCACGATGCCGAACTTGGTGGCGACGACGACCTGCTCGCGCCGGCCGCGGAGGGCGCGCCCGACCAGCTCCTCGTTGGTGTACGGGCCGTACATGTCGGCGGTGTCGAGGAAGGTGACGCCGAGGTCGAGCGCGCGGTGGATGGTGGCGATCGACTCGCGGTCGTCGCCCGCGCCGTAGAACTCCGACATCCCCATGCAGCCGAGGCCGATGGCGGAGACGGTGGGACCGAGCCGGCCGAGCTGTCGTCGTGAGATCGTCATGCCGCGATCATAGAGTGTGGCGCGAGCCCAGGGAAGGCTGCTATAGCCGCGCACGCAATGGCGCGCGCGCGGCGACTGAGCCACGTGGACCGGCGCGGCCGCGCCCGCATGGTCGACGTGTCGCCGAAGCCGATCACCCGGCGCGAGGCGGTGGCGCGCGGCGAGGTGCGCATGCGGCCCGCGACGCTCGCGCAGATCGCGGCCGGCGCGCTGCCGAAGGGCGACGCG
>JBKPBB010000150.1:0-5773 GCA_046744245.1 Thermodesulfobacteriota bacterium | reverse complement strand
GCCGATCGGCGTGCGTGCACCGGCCGCGGAGACGGCGCGGCTCCTGGCGCACGCGCGGGTGAGCGGGCTCCTCGCTGATACGCCGCGCGCCGAGGTCGCGCGCGACGCCGCGGCGGCGGTGGGGCTCCCGGCGTGGGTGTGTCGTCCCGAGCTGCCGCTCGCGCCACGCCTTCTCCGCCGCGGGAGGGCGCGCTCGGCTGCGCGCTCGCGTCTCGCCGCGATCGCCTACACCTCGGGCACCACGGGCACCCCCAAGGGCGTCATGCTGACGCACGAGAACTTCCTGTGGGCGACGCTCGCCTGCGGCCAGGCGCGCGGCGACACGGCCGACTCGATCGGCGCCTGCCTGAGCCCGCTCACGCACGTCCCGGTGCTCGTCTCGCATCTCCTCTGCCGCGTGCTCGCGGGCTCGGGCGCCGTCCTCTTCGAGCGCTTCGAGCTGGGCACGGTCCTCGAGGCCGTCGAGCGCCACGGCATCACCGACCTGCCGCTCATCGGCGGCATGGTGTTCGACGTGGTGCAGGCGGGGAGCGTGCCCGCCGCCGTGCGCCAGACGGTGCGCAAGGTGAGCGTCGGCGGCGCCCCCACGCCGATGGAGGCCAAGCGGGCGCTGGCCGAGATCTTCGCCGGCGCGGAGATCATCGAGGCGTACGGCCAGACCGAGTCGACCGACGGGGCGACGATGGCGCGCGCCGCGAGCGTGTTCGTGCGCGAGGGCACCGTCGGCTGCGTGAACCCGTACGTCGCCGTCGCGGTGGCGCGCGCCGACGGTACGCTCGCGGCGTCCGGCGAGGAGGGCGAGATCGTGATCAGCGGCCCGACCGTGATGGCGGGCTACTACCGGGACCGCGCCGCGACGGCGGCGGCGCTGCGCGACGGCTGGCTCCGCACCGGCGACCTCGGGCGGCGCGACGAGGACGGCTACTTCTTCGTCACCGGGCGCCTGAAGGACGTCATCATCACCGGGGGCGAGAACGTGTCGCCCGCCGAGGTGGAGGAGGTGCTGCGCGCGCACCCCGACGTGGCCGACGTGGCGGTGATCGGCACGCCGCATCCCAGGTGGGGCGAGCAGGTGACCGCGGTGGTCGTGCCGCGCCCGGGCATCGCCCCCGACCCGGGCGCGCTCGCCGCCTTCGCCCGCACGCGGCTCGCCGGCTTCAAGAAGCCGCGCCGCATCGAGTTCGTGGCCGTGCTGCCGCGCAACGCCGCCAACAAGGTCGAGACGGGCCTCCTCCGGCAGCGGTTCGGTGGCTGATGGAGACCCTCGCCGCGCTGCTCGATGCGACCGTCGCGCGCTTCCCGGAGCGCGAGGCGCTGGCGTACGCGCCGCACGGCGAGGTGACGGTGCGGCGCACCTGGAGCGAGCTCGCCGCCGAGAGCCGCCGGGCCGCGGCCAGGCTCCGCGCCGCGGGGGCGGCGAAGGGGACGCCCATCGCCCTCCTCTGCTCGAACCGCCCCGAGTGGCTGCCCATCGCCTTCGGCGCCGCGCGCCTGGGTGCGATCCTGGTGCCGCTCTCGACCCTCTGGACGCGGGACGAGCTGGCCTACGCGCTCGTGCACGCCGACGTCGAGCTGCTGGTCACGCTGCCCGGCTTTCTCAGGCACGACTACGTGGCGAGCGTGCGCGGGATCGACGCGCCGCTGCTCCGGCGGGTGGTGCTGTTGAACGACGGCGCGCCGGGGACCACGCGCTGGGACGATCTCGCCGCGGCGGACGACGCGCCCGAGCCGGCCGTCTCGCCGCGCGATCCCGCCGTCGTCTTCTTCACCTCCGGCACGACGGCGCAGGCGAAGGCCGTCGTGCAGTCGCACGGCGCGCTCACCACCTCGGCGCGCCGGGTGGCCGACTGCCTCGGCCTCGGGCCCGACGACGCCTGGTGGGGGCACATGCCGCTCTTCTGGAGCGGCGGCCTCGTGCTGGGCGCGCTCGCCCAGGTCGCGGCCGGCGGGCGCATCGTGCTCCAGGAGGTGGTGGAGACGGGCGCCGCGCTCGCGCTCCTCGAGCGCGAGGGCTGCACCGTGATGCTCGGCTGGCACCAGGCCAAGCCGCTCCTGGATCACCCCGACTTCCCGCGCCGGAAGCTCGGGCTCAAGAAGGGCTCGGGCGGCACGCATCCGCTCGCCACGCGCCTCCTCGGCCCCGATCACGTCTCGGTCGGCATGTACGGCATGACCGAGACCGCGACCTGCGTCGCCTCGGCGCGCTGGGACGATCCCGAGCCGATCCGCACCCGCACCTTCGGGCGCCCGCTCGCAGGCACGGAGCTCCGCATCGTCGACCCCGAGACCCGCGCGCCCGTCGCGGCGGGCGAGACCGGCGAGATCCTGGTGCGCGGCCCGACCCTCATGGAGGGCTACCTGAAGGTCCCCCGCGCCGAGACCTTCGACGCCGACGGCTTCTTCCCGACCGGCGACCTCGGCTACCTGGACGACGCCGGCTGCCTCCACTTCGTCGGCCGGCTGAAGGACGTCATCAAGACCGCGGGCGTCAACGTGGCGGCGAGCGAGGTCGAGGAGGCGCTCGCGCGCCACCCCGCGGTCCGGGCGGCGCACGTGGTGGGCGTGCCCGACCCGGCGCGCGGCGAGAACGTGGCGGCCTTCGTCGTCCTCGCACCGGGGGCGGCCGCGGACGCCGAGGCGCTGCGCGCCTTCTGCCGCGCGTCGCTCGCCAGCTACAAGGTGCCACGGCACGTGTTCGTGGTCGAGGACGCCGCGCTCCCGCGCACCGGCACGGGGAAGATCGAGAAGGCGGCGCTCCGGCGCGCCGCCGCCGCGCGGCTCGCGGGCTGAGCGCCGCGCTCGGAGCTCAGGGCTCGGCGGCGAAGAGCACGAGCGAGCCGACGATGGCGCGGTACGCTTCCAGCTCCTCGGGGCTAGCCGCCGCCTCCGTGTTGAGCGCCGCCGCGAAGCGCTCCGTCCGCCCCGGGGCGGGGCTCACGTAGGTCAGGTACTCGTGGAAGTGGCTCTCGACCGTGAACTCCTTCGCGACGCAGCGATACTCGGGGTGCGACACCTCGAGGTCGCGGAACACGACCCCGCCGAAGCGCTTGCGATAGTCGTCGATGTCGCTCTGCAGGTCCTGGGCCGCGTCGTTGGCCGCGGTCGTGCTGAGGCGCACCATGATCAGGGTGGCGCCGCCTCGGAGCGCGTGCTTGGTCTGGTAGAAGAGCACGTGCGCGCCGAAGCGCGAGGCGTGGCCCAGGTCCGCGCGCCACGCGGGCGGCTCCTTCACGCCGAAGGCGAAGCCGTCGCCGCGGACGATGACCCGGTCCGCCTGCCGCTCGGCGCGGGCCGGCGCCGCGAGCGCGAGCAGGACGAGGGCGGCGGCCGCGGGCCTCCGCATGCTCAGCGCGCCGGCTCCCACACGGGCAACGTGACCTGCTCGGTGAGCCGCTCGAAGACGACGCGCACCCGCATGCCGAAGGTCATCTCGGCGGGTGTGGCGCGCACCATGTAGCTGACCAGGCGCGGGCCCTCCTCGACCTCGACCAGCACCATGACGAGCGGCAGCAGGTGGCGGAAGGCGGGCAGGAAGGGCTCGTAGCCGATCACGTAGGAGTAGACGCGGCCCCGCCCGCTCGCCTGGAACCACTCGAGCCGGCCCCCGCCCTTCCAGTACATGGGCTTCGGCGGCCAGTGCACGCGGCCCGTCGCGCGCTCGCGCTGGAGCAGCAGCTTCCCCTCGCGCGCGCCCTCCCAGAACGGCCGCATGACGGGATCGTCGACGTCGGGCAGCGGGTAGTCGGGGTGCAGCGCCATCACTCGCCACGCAGCACGAGCGCGCTGGTCGCGACGCCCGAGGCGCCGGTCACCAGCGTCGCCCTGCAGCCGGGCACCTGGTTCGACGACGTGCCGCGGATCTGCCGCACGCCCTCGAGGATCAGGTTGAAGCCGTGCACGTACGCCTCCGAGAGCCCGCCGCCCGAGGTGAGGACCGGGAGCGCGCCGCCCAGCTCGAGGCGGCCGCCGTCGGTGAACGGCCCGCCCTCGCCGCGCTTGCAGAAGCCGTAGTCCTCGAGGCCCATGACGACGAGGGGTGTGAACGCATCATAGATCTGTGCGCAGCTCATGTCCTTCGGCCGGAGCTCGGAGCGCGCCCAGAGCAGCTCGGCGCAGAAGGCCGAGGTGGTGAGCATCGCCGGCGTGTTGTTGTAGTTGGCGAGATGGACGGGGTTCGGACCCGAGGCCTGCGCGACGGAGTGGACGAGCGCGGCCTTCTGCCGCAGGTCCCGCGCCCGCTCGACCGACGTGACCACGCAGGCGAGCGCCCCGTCCGACTCGAGGCAGCAGTCGTAGAGGTGGAGCGGGTAGCCGATCGGCCGGGCGGCGAGGTAGGTCGCCATGTCGAGCGGGCGGTCGCGCATGAGGGCGTGGGGGTTTCGCTGCGCGTGCCTGCGGGCGGCGATGGCGACGTTGCCGAAGTGCTCGCGCCGGGTCCCGTACTCGTGCATGTGGCGGTGCGCCCACATGCCGATCACGTCGACGGGGCGGATCAGCCCCCACGGGGTGTGGAGCGCCTTGTCGTCCCGGACCAGCACCTTCTCCTGCGCCCAGGGCCGCGCGGTCTTCGCGCCGCGGTTCCGCGCCCGGTGGCAGACGACGGTCGACGCGAGCCCGCTCGCGATCGCGGCCGCGGCGTGCATGACGGTCGCGCACGAGGCGCCCCCGCCGTAGGAGATCTTGCTCCACCAGCGGAGCCCCTCCACGCCGAGCCGGCGCGCGATCGAGACCTCGTGCGTCGTCTCCATCTCGAGCATGCACATGCCGTCCACGTCCTCGGCCTGCAGGCCGGCATCGTCGAGGGCGAGCTGGATCGCCTCGACGGCGGTGTCGGCGATCGGCCGGCCGATGTCCTTGGCGAACGGCAGGTGGCCGATGCCGACGATCGCGACCCGGTCCTGGATGCGGCGGAAGAGGTCGCGGTCGAGCGGGTCGATCATGCGTGGCTCAGCGCAGTCCCAGCACGAACTCGAGGGCGCGGTCTACGGCCGCCAGCTTCTCGGGCATCAACCAAGTGAGCTGCGCCGTCAACGCCTTCTTGTCGATGGTGGTATGGGATGGGCATAACCCGATTCACACTGGGCGACAAACGTGAAGACGGCGCCAGCGGGGCGGCGACCCCGGGGTTGCCGGTAGAGGTTTCCTGCGCCCGTCTGCGTCAGGCGGCAGGCGGCGCGGCGTCGTACTGCGGGAGATCGTCCGCGATCTCGAACCACGGCGCCTTCGAGCCGACGAAGATGTGGCGCTGCGGGCGGATGCCGGGGTCGTCGTCGAGCGCCCCCATGGGCACCACGGCGATGTTCCGGTCGCGGTCGAAGCGCGGCAGCTTCGCGCCGCAGCGGCGACAGAAGACGTTGGCGAAGAAGCGGGCGTCGGGCACTTTGTAGGAGCCGATCAGCTCCTCGCCGCGCACGATGCGCACCCCGTCGAACGTGGTGAAGAGGTTCGTCGCGTGCGGCGCCCCGCGCGCCTTGCGGCAGCGGCTGCAGTGGCAGTGGTGGCAGCGCAGCGGCGTACCCTCGACGAGGAAGGCGACGCCGCCGCACAGGCAGCTCCCGCGCGGCGTGCCCGTCCCAGGAAGCGGCGGCGGGACGTCCGGGAGAACCGTCGTCTCGACCCCGGGTGGGAAGGCGTCGAAGCGCGGCAGGTCGTCGGGGATGTCGTACCACGGCGCTTTGGAGCCCACGAAGATGTGTCCCACCGGTCGGACGCCAGGGTCATCGTCGAGCGCACCGGCGGACATGAAGGTGAAGTCCTGCCAGGCTGGCGCGGC